>CAYPGL010000077.1:0-4059 GCA_964410035.1 uncultured Qipengyuania sp.
TCCTTCGGGCACCACCAACTCGACCGGGCGCAGGCAGCCATCGTTCATCGGGATCTGGTCGTCGATCAAGGTTCGCAGGACATAGAGCGCCGCGGCCCTGGTAATCGATCGGGGCGCGTTGAAATTTCCGGCCAGTTGATCGCTGGTGCCGGTGAAATCAAAGACTGCCGATCGCGTGCCACTGTCTATCCTAATGGCCACCCTCACAGTCGCGCCATTATCCATCTCGTAGGCGAAGCTGCCATCATCGAGGCGACCTAGCAGGCGGCGCACGCTCTCTTCGGCGTTGGCAAGTACGTGGTCCATATAGGCTGCGATGACTTGAGCGCCCTGATCGCGCGCTGCGCCTTGCAACAGTTCCGTTCCGCGGGTGCAGGCAGCAAGCTGGGCGCGCAGATCGGATAGATTGCGGTCAGGATTGCGCGCGGGGTACCTGGCGGAAGCGAGAGCCTCGCGCACCGCTGCTTCACAAAATGTGCCTTCATCGACCATGAGGAGATTGTCGATCATGACCCCCTCCTCCTCGATCGTACGGCTTTCTGGCGGCATCGACCCGGGTGCGATACCGCCGATATCCGCATGGTGTCCCCGCGCGGCAACGAAGGCGTCGGGTTCTTCGGTGCTCTCGCCATAGAAGACCGGCACGATCACGGTGATGTCGGGCAGGTGCGTGCCGCCACGAAAGGGATCGTTGAGAACATATGCATCGCCGCGTTTGAAGCCGCGACCGTCGCGCTTTGCGCCGCGAGCCTCGATAACGCGGGCAATACTGTCGCCCATCGAACCCAGGTGGACGGGGATGTGCGGCGCATTGGCGATCAGGCTTCCCTGCGCGTCGAACAGGGCGCAGGAGAAATCGAGCCGCTCCTTGATATTGACCGAGGTCGCCGTGGACTGGAGCACCACGCCCATTTCCTCGGCAATCGCCATGAAGAGATTGTTGAAGATCTCGAGCCGGACAGGGTCGACTTCGGTACCGACTGCGCGGTCGCGTTCAAGCGGCTCGAAGCGGGTCAGGACGAGAGAGCCCTCTTCCGCCAATCGCGCCTGCCAGCCGGGCTCGATCACGGTAGTCGAGCCGGGATCGACGATCAGGGCCGGGCCGAAAACTTCCTCGCCCTCGCTCATCTCGGCCCGGGCAAGCGTGCGCCATGTTCCGCTTGCCTCGCCGCCGATCGAAACTGGATCGGCATGAGCCGTGGCGAGACCTCCGGAAATTCCACTGGCCTCGACGCTGAGCGCTTCCAGCACGATCGAGGCCTCGGCATCGGAATAGCCGAAGCGCTGGCGGTGTAGGAGGCGGAACGCTTCGTCCATACTGTCTACTTCGCCAATCTCGACAGTCAGCATGGAATCGCTGCCTTGGAAGCGCAGGCGCGCGCGACTTTCCAGCTTGACCGTCTCGTCCGCGATGCCCTGCGCGGCCAAAGCTTCAAGCGCCTGTCCTTCGAGCGATGCCAGGTCTTGCGAAAAGTCACCGATCAGCGGCTTGACGAGGCTTACCTCGCGGATTGCCTTCACCGGGGCGAGGCCGATTCCATAGGCCGAGAGAATGCCCGCCAACGGATGGACCAGCACCGTCTCTGTACCCAGTTCATCCGCGACCTTGCAGGCGTGCTGGCCGCCCGCCCCGCCGAAACAGGCAAGCGCATAGGTGGTCACGTCATGCCCTCGCGCCACGCTAATCTTGCGGATCGCGTTGGCCATGTTGTCTACGGCGATGGCGATGAAACCTCGCGCAATTTCTTCGAGCGACTTGGGTTCCGGCAGCGATGCGGCGACCTCTTCCAAACGATCGCGCGCCGCCTTCGGATCAAGCGGCTGGTGGCCGTCGCGGCCGAATACACTCGGGAAAAAGACCGGATCGATACGGCCAAGGAACAGGTTGCAGTCGGTGACCGTGAGCGGGCCTCCCTTGCGATAGCACGCAGGCCCCGGATCGGCTCCGGCGCTCTCCGGTCCGACACGGAAGCGCGCGCCGTCGAAGCTGCAGATCGAACCGCCTCCAGCGGCAACAGTGTGTATCTGCATCATCGGTGCAGCGACGCGTACACCCGCAACGACGCTGTCCCCCGTCAGTTCGTACTCGCCTGCATAGTGCGCGACATCGGTACTCGTGCCGCCCATGTCGAAACCGATGAGTTTGGAGTGCCCCAGCGGCTCAGAGGCGGCGACCATGCCGACCACGCCGCCCGCAGGCCCCGACAGGATCGCGTCCTTGCCCCGGAAAGCCCCAACCTCTGCGAGACCGCCATTCGACTGCATGAAGCGCAGCCGATCCGCATCGGGCAGCGCGGCACGCAACGTGTCGGTGTAACGCTTGAGCACCGGCGAGAGATAGGCATCGACTACAGTTGTATCGCCGCGCGGCACAAGCTTGATCAATGGCGCGACTTCGTGGCTGACGCTGACCTGTGCAAAGCCGATTTCGCGCGCGATCCCGGCGAGAAGTTCCTCGTGGTCGCGATACTTCCAGCCGTGCATGAGCACGATGGCGATGGCATCGAAACCGTCGCCGCGAAGCGCTTCGAAGTCGCGCCGGACCGCGACTTCATCGAGAGTCACGATCACTTCTCCGTCAACGCCTACGCGTTCATCGACCTCGATCACCCGTGCTGACAATTGTTCTGGCAGTACGATATGCCGCGCGAAAATATCGGGCCTTGCCTGTGTGCCGATCCGCAGCGCATCGCCAAAACCGCGGGTGATCGCCAGCACCAGCCGCTCTCCCTTGCGCTCGAGCAAGGCATTCGTTGCGACCGTTGTCCCGATCCGCAGTTCCGCTATCGGGCCCGTGCCGTGCTGCCCCATCAGCCGCCGTACGGCCTCACTTGCCGCGTCGCGATATTGCTCGGGGTTTTCGCTCAGGAGCTTGTCGGTCACCAGCCGCCCGTCGGGAGTGGTGGCTACGACATCGGTGAACGTGCCTCCGCGATCGATCGCGAAGCGCCAGGCAGCTTGTTGTTCGGTCATCGCGCGCACCCTAGGCGCGCGCGAGACCCATGCAAGGGAAGATCAGACCTTGGCGTCGCGCTTTACGGTGATGACTTGAGGATAGGTGAACTCCTTCAGACCATCGACCCCGTATTCCGCGCCGAAGCCCGACTGCTTGTGTCCGCCGAACGGCGCCAGCGGCGAAATATGAAGAAATTCATTGATCCACACCGTACCGGTCTCGAGCTGTTCGGCAATTTCCACGCCCTTGTCGGTATCCTTGGTCCAGACCGCACCGGCGAGGCCATACTCGGAGTTGTTCGCTCGTTCGATGGCTTCCTCCACCGAGGCGAATTTCATCAGCGGCATGACCGGTCCAAACTGTTCTTCTGCCACGATGCGCGCATCTTCGGGTGGATTGTCGAGGATGGTGATCGGCACGTAGTATCCCGTGCCCGAGGGATCGACATCCCCGCCGGTCAGGAATTCATAGCCCTTGTCCTTGGCATCCTGGATCAGCTCGCATACCCGATCGAACTGCTTCTTGTTCTGGATCGGACCGACGCCGGTACCCTGTTGCGATCCGTCACCCACGACGACACCCTTGGCGTATTCGGCAATGGCCTTGGAAAGGTCGTCGTAGATGTCTTCGTGGATGTAGATGCGCTTGGCAGCGACGCAAATCTGCCCGGCATTGGAAAAGCTAGACCAGAACAGCTGTTCAGCCACCTTCTCGACATCGGCATCGGGCAGCACGATCGAAGCGTCGTTGCCGCCCAGCTCGAGGGTGATCCGTTTTAGGTCGCCCGCTGCGCCTTCCATGATCTTCTTGCCCGTCGCCGTCGAACCGGTGAAGGTGATCTTGTCGATATCGGGATGCTCGGTAATGAGCGGACCGAGTTCGTCGGGGCCGGTGATGATATTGACCGTTCCGGCCGGGACCACGTCCTTGATCAATTCTGCAATGCGCAAGGTGGTAAGCGGCGTGAAGGGCGATGGCTTCAGCACGATCGTGCACCCTGAAATCAGTGCGGGCACGATTTTCTGGATCGCCATCATCACGGGGAAGTTCCAGGGCACGATGCCGCCGACGACGCCAACCGGTACGCGGCGCGTACGGCTGAG
>CAYPGL010000077.1:4069-7538 GCA_964410035.1 uncultured Qipengyuania sp.
AGGCGTGTGTCGTCATCCTGGTTGATCACATCGTCGAGCGTGAGCGTCGATTGCGCTGCTGCCAGTCCGGCAGCGCCGTAAATCTCCTGCTGCGCTTGTGCATGCGGCTTTCCCTGCTCGGTGGTCAGCAGGCGGAACAATTCATCAGCGTTCTCCTTGATCACGCCGGCGATGCCCTGCACGACCTTCTGGCGCTCTTCTGCACTGGTCTTGCGCCAAGTCTTGAATGCGAGCCGGGCGGCCGAGACTGCGCGGTCGAGTTCCTCCTTGCCGCAAGCGGGCGCAAGACCCACAACCTGCTCGTTAGCCGGATTCACGACTTCGAAAGTCTGTCCGGCAGTAACCATTTCGCCGTCTATCAGGTTGGCATAGGTCTTCGTCATCGGTCTCTCCTCGCATGCAGATTCGGTTGCGCAGAGAAACGTAATGGTTCGCAGCGGAATCACAAACTCCAATCAACAGGCGAGGACAGCGAAGCCCGGCTGGCGGCTACCCCCGCCCGGCTTACCCGTGTCGGTCAGAGGCCGAGCCAAGTCCGGATCAGCAGCGCCACCATTCCAAGGACAGCGACACTGGCGAGCCAGATACCGGCCATCCAGCCCAGCCTTTGCCAGAGAGGTTTCTCTTCAGGGCGCGTCATCAATGATAGCCCTCGTCCGCGACCTTGCCGCGAAAGACCCAATAGGCCCAGGCGGTGTAGGCGATGATCAGCGGAAGGGTAATCGCAACTCCGATCAGCATGAAGACCTGGCTTCGCTCGGGCGCGGCGGCATCCCAGATGGTCACGGACGGAGGTACGACGTTCGGCCACATCGTTACGCCGAGCCCGGCCATGCCGAAGAAGAATAGCGCCAGGCTCAGCCAGAAGGGCTTGCTATGTCGTTCGACCGACAGGGCGCGCAGCAGGGCCAGCGCGATGATGCCGGTCAGGATCGGCACGGGAGCAGCGAAATAGATTTCTGGAGCGGTCAGCCAACGTTCGGCATATTCCGGACGCAGGGCGAGGTTGTAGAGGCTGACGCCGCACATCAGGATGAAGGTCGCCCAGGCAGCGCGCTTGGCCATCTTGCGCGCGTGATCCTGGCTGTCGCCTTCGAGTTTCCAGACAAGCCATGTCGCCCCGAGCAGCGCATAGCCCGCGACCGTGCCGAACCCGGTCAGCAGAGTATAGGGAGTGAACCAGTCGAACCAGCTGCCCGCATAGGAGCGGTCGACGACTTCGATACCTTGCAGCAATGCGCCCAGAGTCATGCCTTGCGCCATCGCGGCGACGAGGCTGCCACCGGTAAAGGCCGCATCCCAATATCGCCGGTGGCCGGGGTCACGCCACCGGTATTCGAAGGCCACACCCCGAAAGACGAGGCCCAAAAGCATGGCGATGATCAGCGGATAGGTTGCAGGAAGAATGACGGCGTAGGCCAGTGGAAAAGCCGCAAACAGGCCTCCCCCGCCCAGTACCAGCCAGGTTTCGTTTCCGTCCCAGACCGGCGCGATCGAATTCATCGCACGGTCGCGTTCCGGTCCCACCTCGAAAGTGGGGAAGAGTATCCCGATGCCGAGATCGAAGCCGTCCATCACGACGTAGGCAAACACGGCAAAGGCGATGATGAACGCCCAGATGACGGTCAGATCCACGTTAACGGCCATCGGTCGCCTCCTCGTGGTCGCGCGGCAGGGTGTCGGGATCGGAACCCGGATTCTGTGTCGGCCCAGGCATGATGCCCGCAGTCCGGATCGGACCCTTTTCGCCGCGCTTCACACCATATTCGCCCGTGTGCGGCGGCTTGTGCATTAGGTGAAGGATGTACCAGACGCCTGCGCCAAACACGACGAAGTAGACGATTACGAAGGCAAGCAGCGACGCCCCTACAGCCGGGGCATCGAGCGGGCTTGCCGCATCAGCCGTTCGCAACAGGTTGTAGATGACATAGGGCTGGCGGCCGACCTCGGTAGTGATCCAGCCTGCGAGGACCGCAACAAAGCCGCTCGGCGCCATGAACAGCGCTGCGCGGTGCAATGTGCGCCAATCGTAGAGCTTCTTCCTGTACCGAGCGAACAGGCTCCACATTCCGAGGCCTAGCATGGCGAAGCCGATGCCGACCATGATCCGGAACGACCAGAACACGATGCCGACGGGCGGCTCCTCGTCGTCCGGTATCGTATCCAGCCCGGCCAGCGGAGCATTCAGGTCGTGCTTGAGAATGAGCGAAGAAGCTTTCGGAATCTCGATCGCGTAGTCCACACGCTTCTCTTCGCTGTTCGGAATGCCGAACAAGATCAGCGGCGCACCGTCGGGATGGCTGTCGTAATGCCCCTCCATCGCCATGACCTTCTGGGGCTGATGCTCGAGCGTATTCAGACCGTGCATGTCTCCCGCGAATATCTGGATCGGAGCGACGATTGCCGCCATCCACATCGCCATGGAAAACATCTTGCGCGCATGGAGGTTTGCGCGATCCTTTAGCAGGTGCCAGGCGGCAACCCCGCCCACCACAAAGGCGGTGGTGAGATAGGCGGCGATGACAGTGTGGACCAGCCGATAGGGAAAGCTAGGGTTGAACACGATATTCCACCAGCTGTCGCCGGGCAGAAATTGGCCGGTCGCTCCGATTTCATAGCCGACGGGCGTCTGCATCCAGCCGTTGACCGACAGGCTCCAGAAGGCGCTGATGACGGTGCCCACCGCGACCATTAGCGTGGCAGCGAAATGCAGCTTCTTGCCGACCCGGTTCATGCCGAATAGCATGACCCCTAGGAAGCCTGCTTCGAGGAAGAAGGCGGTCAGCACTTCGTAAGCCATAAGCGGGCCAATTACCGGCCCTGCGATATCCGAGAATTTCGACCAGTTGGTGCCGAACTGGTAGCTCATCACGATCCCTGACACGACGCCCATGGCGAATGTGATCGCGAAAATCTTCAGCCAGTATTTGAATAGGTCCAGATAGAGCTGCCTGCCGGTCTTGAGCCACAGCCCCTCAAGCACCGCGAGATAGCTGGCCAGTCCGATGGAGAAAGCTGGAAAGATAAAATGGAAGCTGACCGTAAAGGCAAACTGAATGCGGGCTAGCAGCAGAGCGTCGATTTGATCGAACATGCATTAGCTATAACCCAAATCGAAAGATCGCGCATTGCGAACAGTCGAACTGATATTCGCTTTGATGCATCCGACCCATCTCGGGTGCGTATAGGTCTTGATGTCCATGGGCACCCGATTTCGCCAGACGTATGCGCCGCGGCGCGGGCCTGCAAACTGGACTAGTTTTTCGACGCAAGTGGCGGAGAGGGAGGGATTCGAACCCTCGATACGGTTGCCCGTATACCGCATTTCGAGTGCGGCGCATTCGACCACTCTGCCACCTCTCCGCATGTCAGGTGCGCTTATATGGGCCAGGGCCCGGGCCGAAGCGAGCGCGCCCATTAGCTTTGCGTGCGGGCGTTGCCAACCCCGTTCTCGCGGAAATTCAGGGGA
>CAYPGL010000078.1:0-3161 GCA_964410035.1 uncultured Qipengyuania sp.
AGCAGTTCATGGCGGAAGAAGGCGCGATCACGAAACAGCTGCGCCACTGGCGTGACCGCGATTGCAAGGACGGCTTCGGTCACGGTTTGTGGAAGCAGTTCGCCGAAATGGGTTTCACCGGCATGCTGGTGGGCGAGGATGACGGCGGGCTGGGCATGGGTCATGTCGAGGCGGGAATCGTGCTCGAACAGATCGGGCGCAATCTTACTCCCTCGCCCTTCCTGTCCTCCTCCGTGCTCGCCGCAACTGCCCTGAAGCACGGCAGCGACGATATGCGCGGGCGCTGGTTGCCGGGCCTGATCGAAGGTGAGAAGGTCTATTCGGTCGCCATCGACGAAGGTGCGAAGCACCGTCCTGAAACCATCTCCTGCAAGGCGGAGAAATCGGGCAACGGCTTCCGCCTTTCTGGCAAGAAGGACTTCGTGGTCTATGGCGCCAGCAGCGAGATGATTGTGGTTGCCGCCCGCACTTCGGGCAGCGACAGCGACGCGGAGGGCATCACGCTGTTCGCCGTGCCGCAGGATGCCAGCGGAATGAGCCATGACAGCGTGCGGCTGGTCGACAGCTCGATGGCGAGCCATGTCACCTTTGACGGTGTCGAGCTCGACGGCGATGCCGTGATCGGCGAAGTCGACGGCGGGCGCGAGGTGCTCAATGCCATTTTGATGGCGGGGCGCGTGGGTGCGGCTGCCGAAGGCGTGGGCGTGGCGCAGGGCGCGATGGACATGACCGTTGACTACCTCAAGCAGCGCAAGCAGTTCGGCAAGCTGATCGGCGAATTCCAGGCGCTGCAACACCGGGCCGCACATCTCTATTCCGAAGTCGAGATCGCCCGCGCGGTCACCATCAAGGCGGCGCAATTGCTCGATGGCGGCAGCGAGAAGGCGGACCTGATGGCGAGCGTGGCCAAGGCCAAGGTCGCCAAGGCAGCCGGCCTTGCGGTCAAGGAAGGCGTGCAGATGCACGGCGGCATCGGCATGACTGATGAATACGATATCGGCCTCTACATGAAACGCGACCGCGCGCTGCAGGAATTCCTCGGTGACCAGTATTACCACGCGGGCCGTGTCGCCGAAATGAGCGGTTACTGAGCGGGAGAGACGATATGAACCTTGAAGAAATGTTCAGCCTAAAGGGGCGCATCGCACTCGTCACCGGCGGCAGCCGCGGCATCGGCCGAATGATCGTGGAAGGCTTTCTCGCCGCGGGCGCAGAGCGGGTGTATATCACCGCGCGCAAGGGCGGCGAGTTGCACGAGACTGCCGAGGAACTGGGCGAGAAGGTCGTGCCGATTCAGGGAGATATCTCGACGCTCGAAGCCATCGACGAACTGGTGACCGAGATTTCCTCGAAAGAATCCCATCTCGACATTCTCGTCAACAATGCGGGCGCGGCCTGGGGTGCGGACTATCTCGACTTCCCCGAAGAGGGCTGGGACAAGGTCATGGACCTCAACGTCAAGACGCCCTTCTTCCTGACGCAGAAACTGCATAAACTCCTCACCGCCAACGCAAGCCAGGACAAACCCGGCAAGGTGATCAATATCGCCAGCATCGACGGCCTGCGCATCAATCCTTGGGAGACTTATTCCTATCAGGCGAGCAAGGCGGCTCTGATCCACCTGACACGGCGCATGGCTGCGAGGCTCGTTCAGGACCACGTCTACGTCACGGGCATCGCGCCAGGCGCCTTCCCGAGCAACATGAACAAAGTCGCGCGCGACCACGCCGAGGCCAGCGCTCAGGGTATTCCTAACAAGCGCGTGGGCGACAAGTTCGATATGGGCGGCAGCTGCGTCTATCTCGCCAGCCGCGCGGGAAATTATACCGTGGGCGAAACGATTGCGGTCGACGGGGGCATCGTGAATGCCCACCTGCCGACGCATTTTGCCGATCCGGCTGGAGGGCGATAATAGCCTCCACTCAACTGCGTCGGGCGCAAGTTAATCAAGTACATGCTGCCGAGCCCCACTGAACTCGTGCCAAGGAGTGGCTCGATAGTACGAAAGCCCCGCTTGATGGCGGGGATTTTTGCTGGGCGCGCGACTATGATGTCAAAGATTTCGCAACGCCTAGCAGTTCAGGTTCAAGTAGCAAATTGCCGGCCGTGTGAGACGATAACCGCGGCAGGAAAATTCAGCGCACCGATAGGAACGGGACGGAGGTTTCGAAGTCGCCTAACGATCAGGCAGGTTGCGCCCAACCTTGCGGAGCTTTTGGGAGGCGATGTCGAGCACCTGCAGCTTGTCGAGGTAGCTCGCGACGATCACCGGGTCCTCGCTCATCCGGTCGGCCAACGCATCGAGCATATCGGCAATGCCTTCCAGCTCGTCTCGCGTTGCGGGGCTGGAGGGCAAGGCATCTGTATCTGCGCGTGCATTCGCCGCGGGAGGGCCGCCCTCGAAACGGGGCTTGATCGTTTCGAAGGCGATGTCGACCATAAGCTGCGAGCGTGCCTTGTTCGGTAACCAGTCGATCGCGTTCACGGGGCGTTCGAAACGGATACCCGCCTGCTTGCCTTCGCGGCGGACAATGGTGCCCGTGGCAGTCAGATCCCCCTTCCGCAGCTTCACGCGTTCGCCAACCGGCGGCAAGGCGTCGGCTTCGATCAGCGCGCCGGAATCGGAAATGTTGCGTACGCGCACGTTGCCGGTCATCGCAGCCGAAGACAGATTTGCAGTAACGAACATCGCCTTGCGCTGATGCGCGCGTTGGTAGGCTTGCGAAATATCCCGATGGGCGAGTGAGCTTTCCATGGCAGATGATAAGGTTAATGCCAGATTGCGATGAACAGACTCTCAATCTCGTCTACGCAAAAACGCTTAGCGTCGGCGGCAGAGAAGGGCCACCGGCAGCCGATCAAGGTTCGGGGACAGCGCGTCGGAGATAGACGAGGTCGGCCGCAGTTTCGCACTATTTCGGTGCGAAAAGCCGACGCGCCGCTTAGCTCATCAACTCCCGCACGAACGGAATAAGCCCCGTCTGGCGCTGGCGCTTCATGCGCTCGGCGTCGAGAATCTCGCGGACCTTGGCGAAGCAATCGTTCACATCCTCGTTGATCACGACATAGTCGTAGGCGTCCCAGTGGCTGATCTCGGCGCGGGCGCGTTCCATGCGGGCCTGGACCACATCCTCGCTGTCGGTGGCCCGGCTGCGCAGGCG
>CAYPGL010000078.1:3171-7324 GCA_964410035.1 uncultured Qipengyuania sp.
TGCGTGCCTTGCCAGTCGATATCAAAGAGGAAATCCTGCCCTTCCTTGAGCGCGTTGCGGATATGGCCCTTGGGGGTCCCATAGCGGTGACCGAAAACATGCGCCCATTCGTAGAAATCGTCTTCCTCCACCATGCGGTCGAACGTGGCATCGTCGACGAAGAAGTAATGCACACCATCGATTTCGCCCGGGCGCGGCGGACGGGTGGTGACGCTGACGGAGAGCTTTAGTGCTGGATCGGCAGCCAGCAGCATTCGGCTGATCGTGGTCTTTCCCGCCCCGCTGGGCGAGGAGAGGATGAACATCAATCCGCGCCGGGAGAGCGCGTCGTCGTGACTGTCTGCGGAATCGGCCATGCGCGCCTTTGGGCCAAGCGACGCGCTCAAATCAAGTCTACTCGTCCGAATGCGCCTGTTTGATCAGGTCGCGGTCGCCTTCGCGTTGCGATTTCCTGCGTTTTTGGCTGCGATCGAAGATCGTTTTGGCGAGAGCGCCGCCACCCACAAGCAATGCACCGGGCAGGCTGCGCGTGGCAACCTTGGCGAGGGCGAAGCTGATCGCCTGCTGACCGAGCGACTTGTTCTTCACGATATCGCGAGCGGTATCTCGCCCGTAACGTCCGCGCAGCATGCCCCGTTCGACCGCATCGCGCACGACATAGGAACCTGCGCGGATCAAGAGATCCGACAGCAGGAGGTTTGTCATTGGATTGCTGGAGGGACCGGGTACGTCGTCGTCGCGGCCGCCGGTCGCTTCGCGGGCGTCCTCCACGAGATCCGCGCCCACTTCCTTAACGTGTCTAACCATTTTCCTTGTGCACCTTCCGGCGCAGACTTGCCCCCGCGCCTTTACTTCTTCCGGCCGAAATCGACCGAGACGACGTTCGAGCCGTCTTCCGCACCTTCAACGGGCAGGCGCTCGCGCTGTTCCTCGTCATTGCCGGCTGCGTCGGTTGGGGCAGGGGCCATGTCGGCCACGGTGGCCTGGAACTGCAGGCCGAAATCTACCGCCGGATCGACGAATTGCGTGATGGCAGAATAGGGAATGTCGAGTTCTGCCGGGATTTGATTGAACGAGAGCCCGACCGAAAAGCCGTCGTCGCGCACGTTCAGGTCCCAGAACTTGTTCTGCAGGACGATGGTCATTTCATCGGGAAACCGTTCGCGCAGGCTGGCAGGGATAGAGACCCCGGGGGCGTGGGTCTTGAAGGTGATGTAGAAATGGTGCGCACCGGGCAGTTCGCTGCCACCCAGAACTATTTCTCCGAGCACCCGGCCGACCACTGCGCGCAGGGCCTCCTGGACGATGGTATCATAAGGGATCATGCTGTCTGGCGTGTCTTCGCTCATGGCTCTCTAGGTGGAACTGCCGGACGCGCTGGTCAAGCGGTTTAAGTCCGTCTTTACCCTGCAGATAGCGGCTATTCCTTGCGCCGTACGCACCGGCCCCTATAGGCAGGCACCATGCGAACAGGCCGTATCGAAAGAAATACCGCGGAAACCAATATCCTGGTCGAAGTCGATCTGGATGGGACCGGCAAATACGAAATTTCGACCGGGATCGGATTTCTCGACCATATGGTCGAACAGTTCTCCAAGCATTCGCTGATCGATGTGACGATGAAGGTCGATGGCGATCTCCATGTCGACCAGCATCACACGACGGAAGACAGCGCGCTGGCTCTTGGGCAGGCGCTCGCCGCGGCGCTGGGCGACAAGGGCGGGATCGCGCGCTACGGCAGTGCCTATTCGCCGATGGACGAGACGCTGGCGCGCGTTGCGCTCGATATTTCCGGGCGGCCCTACATCGTCTGGCGGGCGGGCTTCAGCCAAGAAAAGCTGGGTGAATGGGATACCGAGCTGATCGAGCACTGGTTTCATTCGGTTGCGCAGACGTGCGGACTGACGCTGCACATCGAATTGCTTTACGGCACCAATAACCATCACATCTGCGAGAGCATCTACAAGGGCTTTGCCCGCGCGATGCGGGCCGCGGTGGAGGTCGATCCGCGCAAGGGCGGGGCAATCCCCAGTACTAAGGGGCAGCTCGGTGGGTGAAGTGATCGCGCTGGTGGATTACGGCGCGGGCAATCTGCATTCGGTCGAGAACGCGCTGCGCCGGATCGGTGCAGAAGTGACGGTTACCGCAGACCCCGATGTGCTGCGCGCCGCGGACCGGATCGTGCTTCCAGGTGTCGGCAGCTTCGGAGCCTGTGCCGCTGGACTGCGCGCAGAGAAGGGCGTGATCGAGGCTATTCGGGAGCGGGTATTCGTGGGCGGCGCGCCTTTCCTGGGCATTTGCGTTGGTATGCAATTGCTCGCCACGCGCGGGCTCGAATATGGCGAAACGCCCGGGCTGGACTGGATCGAGGGCGAAGTCCGGCTGATCGAGCCGACCGATACCAGCGTGAAAGTGCCGCACATGGGCTGGAACGATGTCGCGCCTACGCCGCATGCGAAGAACCATGAGGTGATTGAGCTGGGCGAGGCTTATTTCCTCCATTCCTACCACTTCCACGCCGACAGCGGCCGCGACGTGCTGGCAATGACCGACCATGGCGGCGGGCTGGTCGCCGCAGTCGGGCGCGACAATATCCTCGGGGTGCAGTTCCATCCCGAAAAGAGCCAGAGCTACGGGCTCGGAATCCTGCAACGTTTCCTGGAGTGGAACCCTTGATCGTCTTTCCCGCCATCGACCTGAAGGGCGGCCAGGTCGTGCGCCTTGCCGAGGGCGATATGGACCGCGCGACTGTTTATGGCGACAATCCTGCCGCGCAGGCGGCGCTGTTTGCCCAGGCGGGTGCGCAGCATCTACACGTGGTCGATCTCGACGGTTCCTTCGCTGGGTCGGCGCAGAACCGCGAGGCGGTGGAAAGCATCGTCGAGGCCTTTCCCGGCCATGTCCAGCTTGGCGGCGGTATCCGCCGGCGCGAGGACGTGGAGAGTTGGTTCGGCGCGGGCGTGTCGCGCATCGTGATGGGTTCGGCGGCTCTCAAGGACCCCGAATTCGTGAAGGACATGGCGCGCGAGTTCGAAGGCGGCATCGTTGTCGCGGTGGATGCGAAGGACGGCATGGTGGCGACCGAGGGCTGGGCCGAGGTGTCCAACGTGCTTGTGGCCGACCTTGCCCGCCGGTTCGAGGATGCCGGAGTTGCGGCGCTATTGTTCACTGACATCGGGCGCGACGGGCTGCTGAAAGGCGTGAATATCGACGCGACAGTGGAACTGGCGCGGCAGGTCGATATCCCGGTGATCGCCAGCGGCGGGGTAAAAGGGCTGGACGATATTCATGTGCTCTCACTGTATGCCAAGGAAGGTATCGAGGGCGTGATCACCGGACGTGCGCTTTATGACGGACGGCTGGATCTGCCCGCAGCTCTGGCGATGGCGGCGAAATCATGAGGCTTGCGAAATGACCGTCCGTATCCGCGTCATTCCCTGTCTAGACGTCGCCGACGGGCGCGTGGTGAAGGGGGTCAATTTCGTCGACCTCAAGGATGCGGGCGATCCGGTGGAGCAGGCGCAGGCCTATGACCGTGCCGGGGCGGACGAACTGTGCTTTCTCGACATCTCCGCCAGCCACGAGGGGCGCGGGACGCTGCTCGAAATGGTGCGGCGGACCGCGGCGGTGTGCTTCATGCCGCTGACCGTTGGCGGGGGGGTGCGCAGCATCGAGGATGCGCGGGCGCTGCTGCTGGCAGGGGCGGACAAAGTGGCGGTGAACTCCGCAGCCGTCTCGCGGCCTGAACTCGTGCGCGAGATTGCCGAGAAATTCGGCAGCCAGTGCATCGTCGCCAGCGTCGATGCGCGTGCCAATACGCAGGGCGACGGCTTTCGCGGTTGGGAAATTTACACCCACGGCGGTCGAAAGCCGACCGGTATCGACGCGGTCGAGCATGCGCAGCGCCTCGCAGAGCTCGGCGCGGGGGAACTGCTCGTCACCTCGATGGATGGGGACGGAACGAAGCAGGGATATGACCTCGAACTCACCCGCGCGATTGCCGACAGTGTTTCCGTACCCGTCATCGCCAGCGGGGGGGTGGGCACGCTCGACCACCTGGTCGAAGGGGTGTCGCATGGCCATGCGAGAGCCGTCCTTGCCGCCTCGATCTTCCATTTCGGCCAGCATTCGATCGGCGAGTCGCACCGCGCCC
>CAYPGL010000079.1:0-7299 GCA_964410035.1 uncultured Qipengyuania sp.
GACAGGCTGCTCTTCAAGGGGCTTTCGCTTACCTGCGGGGCCGGCGATACCGTACAGATTACGGGCGCGAACGGGGTCGGAAAATCCAGCTTGATACGCATTCTCGCAGGTCTCCTGCGCCCGTTTGCGGGGCGGGTCAGGTCAAGCGGCGAAATGGGACTGATCGATGAGCGGCTCGCGCTGGACACCAACCAGCCGCTCGGCAAGGCGCTGGCGTTCTGGCAGCTGCTCGACAAAACGCGCGACAACAGGCGGACGCTGGATTTCCTGCAGCTGGAACCGCTGCTCGATGTGCCGGTGCGATATCTCTCGACCGGCCAGAAAAAGCGCGCGGCCTTCGCTCGTCTCGCCGGTAGCGGTTGTCGGATCTGGTTTCTCGACGAACCGCTTAACGGGCTGGACGCGCAGGCTCAGAAAAGCGTCGAGGCTCTAGTGGCGGGGCATTGCGAGAATGGCGGCATCGCCATCGTGGCTTCGCACCAAGATATCGGCTTGCCCGGCAAAAAGGCCATCGCCATCGAGGACTATGCAGCGTGAGCGCGCCGCTGGCCATTCTGCGCCGGGATCTTGGGCTGTTGATGCCGGGCGGTAGCGGCGGCGGCATCCTGCCTCTTCTGTTCTTTCTGGCCGTCGCGATGCTCTATCCCTTCGCGGTCGGACCTGACGCGCAGGTACTCGCGCGCACCGGCGGCGGAATGATCTGGGTCGCGGCGCTGCTCGCGGCGATACTCCCAGTCGAAAAACTGGTGAGAGATGATCTGGAGGCGGGCGTCTTCGACCAACTGGCTCTGCGCGGCATCTCCGAAGAACTGTCGATGGCAGTGCGCCTGCTCTCTCACTGGTTGGCTTTCGCGCCGCTTCTGCTTTTCGCTACATTTCCGGCGGCTGCGCTGCTGGGTCTGGAAGTCGAAACAACGCGCACCTTGCTGCTGGGTTTGCTGGCAGGAACGCCCGGCCTCGCCGCAGTCGGTCTCGCCGTTGCAGCTCTATCCGCCACGATGGGCGGAGGGGCTGCGCTCGCTGGTATCATGGTAATACCCCTGTCGGTGCCGATACTAATTTTCGGCGCGGGAGCACTGGCGCGGCCCGATCCGCCGGCCTTCTTGCTGACGGCAGCGATAAGCCTTGGCTTATGCGCCATCGCCCCATTCGCGGCCGGAGCGGCCCTTCGGGCGGCGCGCGAAGTTTAGGTTTCAAAATGTCACTTCGGATGCAAAGCCGAACGGATGACATCAAGCGCAAGATTTTTTAACAAACGCAGATGGCATCTCGCAAAGGGGGAATTGGGCGTTGGAAAATGATGAGGAATTCGTAGACATCTACGCACTGCTTCAGGTCGATCCGTCCTGCGAGCGGTCGATAATCGACAAGGCGTACCGGCATTTTGCCCAACTCTATCACCCCGACCATACCGAAACAGCCGACGTAGATCGGTTTCAGGAGCTGACACAAGCTTACAGGATCCTCAAGGACCCGGCCAAGCGTTCAGAGTATGACAAGCGGTATATATTGGAGCGGGGCGAGAAGCCTGCTCGAACGCCGCGCGAGGACATCGTCATCGACGGTGCAACTGCAGTGCAGGACGCCGAAATGCACGAGCAAATCCTCTTGGCGCTCTACAGGCAGCGCCGCGAGAATGCCCGCGAACCGGGCGTGATGCCCTACTATGTCCAGCGCGGACTCGACTGTTCGGACGAGAGCTTCGAGTTTCACACCTGGTATCTGAAATCCAAGGGCTACATCGAGATTACTCAGCAGAGCGAACTAGCGATCACCATCGAGGGGGTCGACCATGTCATTTCCAACAGCCGCGCGGCTAAGGAGAAGCTCCTGCTCGAACAGGCGGCGCGAGGGAGCTAACTCAGGATCTCAATAAGGCGGCTGGTGCAGGCCCTTCGGACTCGTCGTAAAGATTTCGACTCCCTCCTCGGTGATGCCGATCGAATGTTCGAACTGTGCGGACAGCGATTTGTCGCGCGTGACCGCTGTCCACCCGTCATTGAGCATCTTGGCGTGCGAACGTCCGAGATTGATCATCGGTTCGATAGTGAAGAACATGCCAGGCTTGAGGAGCGGTCCCGTACCCTTCCGTCCGGTATGGATTACCTCGGGCGCGTCATGGAACAGACGGCCAAGGCCATGTCCGCAGAATTCCTGCACGACGCCGTAACGATGCTGGCGCGCATGCGCCTCGATCACTGCGCCGATATCGCCCAGTCGTGCGCCAGGCTGGCTGGCGGCCTCAATGCCCAGCATGAGGCATTCGTAGGTAACATCCACGAGCTTGCGCGCCTTCAATGACGGTTCGCCAGCAAAGTACATGCGGCTCGTATCGCCATGCCACCCATTCAGCAGCGGGGTGACGTCGATATTGACGATGTCGCCGTCTTTGAGCGCCTTTTCGCTTGGAATTCCGTGACAGATCACGTGGTTGATCGAAGTGCAGCAGCTATGTGAATAGCCGCGATAGCCCATGGTTGCCGGAACCGCGCCACCATCAAGCGTCATCTGGCGAACCAAGTCGTCGATCTGGCCGGTGGTTACGCCCGGCTTCACGAAATCCGTCAGTTCGTCGAGGATTTCGGCTGCGAGGCGTCCAGCCTTGCGCATGCCTTCGAACCCTTCGGGTCCGTGGAGCTTGATGGTCCCGTCACGATAGACGGTCTGGTCGCTGTCGATCACCTGGTATTCGGTCATGCGCGATCATGTAGCGACTACCCGCGCAAATTGCGAGAGCGTCAGCGCTGGACGCTGAAAGCCTCCGCATATTCGGGTTTGACCGCATCGAGTAACGAGGCGGTTACGGGGAAATCCAGTTCATAGGCACCCTCGGCATAGGACCCGGCAACATAAGGACCGTAGTAAACCCCGATGCGATCAAAGTTCTGGCCGTTGGAAGAGCCGACGAATACGCTTGCCTCGTCGATACCCGGGCAGTCTTCGAAATAGCCTTTGCCGTTCCGATCGATTTCAGTGCCACGCTTTTCCGCGCGCGCTTCGTCAAGCGCATCGCAAAGCTTTGCGCCGAGCGCGGTTTCCAGTTCGACGGCAGAATTGAAAAGCTCGATACCTTTCAGCGCACGCTTGTGCTCTCTGTCCCAGACAAGCGAGGTCCTACCATAGTTTCCATGGGCGCCGCCGGTATAGACGTAGAAATCGGCCGACAGGCTCAGCCAGTCGGGCAAATCCGATACCACCTTCCACTCTTTTTCAAACCCGCGGTTCCTGCAGCTTGCACAGTCTTCCGGAGAAGATTTCAGCGAGCCCTGCCACTCGGTTTTCTGCGTCGCCAGTTCGCTGCCGCGTTCTTCCTCGAAGCGGCGCACCAGTTGCGGAACGGCACTTACTTCCGCAGGCCAGCTATAGGCAAATTCCCGCTTCGCCTCCCCCTGGCTCGAATCATCTTGGAAGTTGCTTCCGCTGGTTTCTTCCGGATCGATAGCCAAAGCACTTGCAGATACGCTCGTTCTGGCTTCAGCCACGGATCCGGACGGTTGGAGCGCCTCCTCGGATTGCGAACAGGATGCGCTCGACACAAGGAGGGAAATCAGGAACAGGGACTTTCGCATCGAATTACCTTGGCATTAAACAGATTAACCCGAGGGGAATACCATGGCCGACAGAGCCGATCTAATCCAGCCAGACCGTGGACAGGAAGCTATCCTCATCCATTTGGTGAACAAGGACGGATTCCCCGATTGGGTCAAGACGTTGTCTGGCGGGCAGCGCGCTGCCCTGAATGCCCAGAAGTTCGACGGCAGCGGATATCAGGTGGGCATAGTTCCCGATGGCGATAGCTGGTTCGCAGTCGGCGGGGTGGCCAATCCCGAAGGTCTGTCGAGCTGGTGCATGGCAAAACTTGCCGAGGCATTGCCCGAGGGCACTTATCGCCGTGCAAAGGGGGAGCCCGGCCCTGCTCTCCACGGATGGCAAACGGCGCAGTATCAGTTCACCCGGTACAAGAAGCCTGACAAGCCGGTGGGCCCCCGAGTGCTGCTGACCAAGGAAGTGAAGAAGATCGACGCTGCGATTGCTGAGGCAAAAGCGACTTGCCTCGTTCGTGATCTCGTCAATACACCGGCTGAGGACATGGGCCCCGCCGCGCTCGAAGAACAATGCGAAAAGCTGGCCAAAGCCCATGGCGGCCAATTGTCGGTCACGCGCGGCGATCAGCTCGAACAGGATTATCCTATGATCCATGCAGTGGGCCGCGCCGCGACACGGCATCACGCACCGCGGCTGATGCATCTCACCTGGGGCAAGGAAACCGATCCCGTGCTTGCCATCGTTGGGAAAGGCGTATGCTTCGTCAGCGGCGGACTGGATGTGAAGAGTTCTTCCGGCATGCTCCTCATGAAGAAGGATATGGGCGGCGCCGCGCATGCCATCGCGCTGGCCGGTCTTGTGATGGGTGCGAAATTGTCCGCCCGGCTGCATTTGCTCGTGCCCGCCGTGGAAAATGCCATTTCCGGAAACAGCTTCCGACCAGGCGACGTGCTCAAATCACGCAAGGGCCTTACCGTGGAGATCGGCAATACAGATGCCGAAGGCAGGCTGATACTGGGCGATGCGCTTACCCGTGCGAGCGAGGAAATGCCCGAACTAATAATCGATTTCGCAACTCTGACCGGTGCGGCGCGCGTGGCGCTGGGTCCCGAATTTCCCGCGCTCATGACGCGGCGCGACGAGACCGCCGCCGCGCTTATCGAAGCCGGCAAGGCGAACGATGACGAACCTTGGCGTTTGCCCCTTCCCGATGCGTATGCCGAATGGCTCAATTCGGACATCGCCGACACGAACAACGCCCATGCCAACGCCTTTGCCGGAGCCAGCGTCGCAGGCCTGTTTCTCGACAAATTCGTGGGCGAAGGCATCGACTGGGCTCATTTCGATACCTTCGCATGGCGGCCCGCCAGCAAACCCGGCCGCCCCAAGGGCGGTGACGCGTATGGGTTACGCGCAGCTTGGCACATGCTCCAGAAGCGTTTCAAACCGGCATAGACGGTGCGCGGGCCTTGCCGCAGCGCGATGCTGCGGTTAAGCGCCCGCAACTGCAATTAATGAAGTTCCCCGCGACCGTGAGCGCCAAGGCCAGCTACTCTCTACCCAAAGGTATTGTCGGACTGAAAGGTCCGGTTCAGAAACCTGCGCCCGGCACTCTCCCGCTACGCGGCGACCTTGCGCATATTGCGCTGGCCAATCGTTTCCTTGCCGCGCACTATGTAATCCCGCGCTTGCGTCAGGTCGGCGATCAGGATGTCACACTCAAACTCAATTCGCGCGACGATGCAGAAAACGGCGTGGAACTCACGGCAGGTTCCGAGGTGGAATTACTGGACCGCGAAGGTGACTGGCTGTGGATTACCTGCGGCCCGGAAGGACCCAGCGGATACGTGCGGACTTCAGCGCTGACACCTGACAGTGACGCATAAGGTCTTCATCGACGGGGCTGCGGGGACGACCGGCCTGGAGATTGCCGAGCGGCTTGCAGGTCGCAGTGAGTTCTCGTTCATCACGCTGGACGACGCGCAGCGTAAGGATGCAGGTGCACGGCGCGAAGCGCTGAACGAGGCCGATGTCGCCATACTCTGCCTGCCGGACGACGCTGCACGTGAAGCGGTCGAGATGATCGATCCGGCGGGAGGCACCCGCGTGATCGATGCTTCGAGCGCGCATCGCACGGCCGAAGGCTGGTGTTATGGCTTTCCCGAACTGGTCGGTAAAAGCCGAGTTGCCGATGCCCGCCGGGTGAGCAATCCCGGGTGCTATCCGACCGGTTTCCTCGCGCTCGTCGCACCGTTAGTGCGTGAGGGACTCATCCCGAAGGACTGGCCCTGCACCGTTAATGCCGTGAGCGGCTATTCGGGTGGGGGCAAGGCGCTGATCGAGCGGTACGAAACCTTCAATTCAACGCCTGCCTTCCGGGCTTATGGCTATGATTTGGCACACAAACATCTGCCGGAAATGAAGGCCCATGCAGGGCTGGACCATCCCGTCCTGTTCGCGCCCGCCGTCATCCCGGTCTATCGCGGCATGATCGTAGAGGTGCCGCTGCATCTGGGCGCGATGGAAAACGATCCGCATTGCGATGCTCTGCGCGATGCCTTGTCAAAATTCTACGAAGGTTCGCAGATCATTTCTGTCGAGGTGAGTCATGCACCGAGCGAGCTTGTGCTCAGTCAGGAGGCAGCGCCGACCGACGCGATGGAATTGTACGTCTTCGGAAATGAGGGTGGTTGGAATGCGCGCCTCGTGGCCAGGCTCGACAATCTTGGGAAGGGTGCCAGCGGGGCAGCGGTACAGAACCTGAACCTGCTTTGCGGCCTCCCGGAAACCACCGGGCTTCATCTTCCTACTGCCCAATAAATAGGCAGTCTCCGTCTATCTATTGGGCATCCTTCCCGGAAGCGCAGATATCCGCGCCTGTAATCGCGCCATTCTTGAACTTGGCACGTTTCTTGGAACGCCGCGCGCAAGGATGTATTGGGATGCTGTGCGGGCCATTCTCCGCATGCAACAGACGGGACCGGTGGACACGTGAAAAAGATCGAAGCGATCATCAAACCCTTCAAGCTCGACGAGGTGAAGGAGGCTCTTCATGAAATCGGGGTGTCCGGTATCACCGTGACGGAAGCCAAGGGATTTGGCCGGCAGAAAGGCCATACCGAACTTTACCGCGGCGCGGAATACGTGGTCGACTTTCTGCCGAAGGTTAAGCTCGAGGTAGTCGTGTCCGATGGCATTGCCGAGCGAACCGTAGAAGCCATCGCCGCTGCCGCCCAGACGGGCCGTATCGGCGACGGCAAAATTTTTGTCAGCCCGATCGAGAGCGCCCTGCGCATCCGCACGGGCGAAAAGGACGAAGACGCAATCTGATTTTCCTGCCCGCGCAATAGGCGGGCGCAATACGAACACCCTCACGGAGACAATAGACATGGCAAGTGCAAGCGACGTCCTCAAACGTATCAAGGACGAGGAGATCGAATGGGTCGACCTGCGGTTCACCGATCCCAAGGGCAAGTGGCAGCACCTGACCATGGTGGCCAAGACGCTCGACGAAGACCAGCTCGAAGACGGATTGATGTTCGATGGATCCTCGATCGCGGGTTGGAAAGTAATCAACGAAAGCGACATGATCCTGAAGCCGGATCTCGAACGGGTTTACGTAGATCCGTTCAGCGCCGAGCCGATGATGATCATGTTCTGCGACATCGTCGAACCCTCGACCGGCGAATGGTATGCCCGTGACCCCCGTACCACCGCCAAGCGCGCCGAAGCCTATCTTAAATCTACCGGCAT
>CAYPGL010000080.1:0-7264 GCA_964410035.1 uncultured Qipengyuania sp.
GAGACCCCGATCGCGGTCCGTCTGAGCGACGTCGCCTACCGCTTCCGCAAGGGCCGGCGCATCCGGCTGGCGATCTCGACCAGCTACTGGCCGATCGCCTGGCCCGCGCCGGGGATGGCGACCGTCAGCTTCGATGCGGCCGAGGCACGCTTCGTGCTGCCCCTGCGCGGCGACGGCGCGGCCGACCGGGAGTTTCCCGCCTTCGAGCCCGCCGAGACCGGCGCGCCGCATCCGGTGACGCGCCTGGCCGATCCGCTGAGCAAGCGCACGCTCAGCCGGGACATCGGCACGGATACGCTGGTCCTCGAGCATGTCGAGGACGCCGGCCTGAAGCGCATCGACGACATCGATCTGGTCGTCGGCAAGCGCGGCGTCGAGACCTACACGATCGCCGAGGGCGACCCCACGACAGCGCGCGCGGCGAAGACCCGGGTGGTGCGCGCCCGCCGCGAGGGCTTCGACGTCAGGAGCGAGTACAGCCTGACCTTCTCCTGCACGCGCGACAGCTTCCGCATCGAGGCGAAGCTGGAGGCCTCTCCTTTCGCGACAGCGCGCTGGATTAGGGGCGATGACAAGGCGCTGGCCGAGTTCGAGAAGTTTAACCTTTCGAACCTCGCCAAGGACCGCGACGGTGATCTCGTTTTCATGGCGAAGAGCCCGTGGGACGTGAATTATCAGGAAGAGAAGAACCCGGAGCTCGCCTTCTCGGCTACGAAGGAGCGATGAGGTTGAAACCGGCGCGGGGTTCAAGCAAAGGCCGCGCATGACCATTCCCGGCCCGACCTCCCAGACCTTCATCTCGCAGCGCCTGCGGCTCAACTACCTCGATTGGGGCAATCGCGGAAAACCGCCGCTGATACTGGTGCATGGCGGGCGCGACCATGCGCGCAGTTGGGATTGGGTGGCGGAGCAGCTGCGCGACGACTGGCATGTGGTGGCGATGGACCACCGTGGTCACGGTGATTCCGACTGGGTAAGTGACGGCAATTACCAGGCGAACGATATGGTTTATGACTTGGCGCAGCTGGTCCACCAGCTTGGCGTTGGCCCGGTTACCCTCGTCAGCCATTCGATGGGCGGCAACGTTTCGCTTCGCTACGCCGGGACCTTCCCCGATATGGTCAGGAAAATTGTCGCCATCGAGGGGTTGGGGCCGAGCCCCAAACGGCAGGCGGAGATGCGCGAGAAAAGCTATCCCGAGCGGCTCAACGAGTGGATTGGACAGAAGCGCAAGGCGGCGGGACGGACTCCGCGCAAATACGAAAGCATCGAAACCGCGTTTGCCCGTATGATCGAGGAAAACAGCTATCTCACCGAAGATCAGGCGCGCCACCTCACCATCCACGGCGTAAACCGGAACGAGGACGGAACCTATAGCTGGAAGTTCGATCCGCATCTCAACGTCTGGCCAGTCGAGGATATTGCCGATGAATTCCTCCACCAAACATGGGCGGCGATCACCGCGCCAACGCTGCTGCTGTACGGGGCCGACAGCTGGGCATCCAACCCGGAAGGCGATGGCCGCCTCGACCATTTCGCCAATGCGCGGGTGGTTGAATTCGAGAACGCCGGGCACTGGCTCCACCATGACCAATTCGATCGCTTCATGGCGACGATCCGGGACTTTCTCTGAGACTCGCGGCACAAGCGGCAGTGGCCATGCATTGAGACCCATGTGCGCCTGACCTTCGCCAGTTATAACATCCACAAGGCCGTGGGGCTCGATCGCAAACGCGATCCGGAGCGCATCCTTTCGGTCCTGCATGAAGTGGACGCCGATATCATTGCGCTGCAGGAGGCGGACCGCCGGATCGGCGCGCGCGAAACCTGCATCCCCCGCGCAGAAATCGACGACTCGCCCTGGCGGCTGGTCGAGGTCGCGAAGCGTCCGCGGAGCATAGGATGGCATGGCAATGCGCTGCTCGTGCGGCGCAAGTTCGAGGTGCATGACGCCGAGCCGCTCGACCTTCCCACGCTCGAGCCTCGCGGGGCGGCATGCGGCGAGATTACGGTGGAAGGACAGCGCATCCGCATCATCGGCACGCATCTCGACCTGTCCGGCCTAAGGCGGCGGGACCAGATCCGCTCGTTATGCGGCTTCGTCGACGATTGCTCGCGCGACTTGCCTTCGGTCATCATGGGCGATTTCAACCAGTGGGGGAGGGCGACCGGGGCCATGCGCGAGTTTGCAGATCGCTGGAAGGTGGTGACTCCGGGCAAGAGTTATCCCTCCCGCCAGCCGGTCGCCGCGCTGGATCGGATCGTGGCGAGCAAGCACTGGAGCTGCGTCGAATCCAAGGTCCACCATACGGGTCTCTCGGCCGTTGCCTCGGACCATCTTCCGGTCGTGGCGGAGCTTGAACTGATTAAAAAGTAATCACTCGCCTGTTATTTGGGCAACAAAACTTCACAACCGGTGCGTATCTGCGCACTTTCCCGTCTTCCGTCTGATTGGCACGGCTTTTGCTGCACATGCGAAAGCCGGTGCTTGGGCCGGTGCGCTTAGCAAGAGGGGTGAAGGCGTGAAATTCATCATCGCAGTCATCAAGCCGTTCAAGCTCGACGAGGTCCGCGAGGCCTTGGGCGGGATTGGCGTAGCCGGAATGACAGTCACCGAAGTGAAGGGCTTCGGCCGGCAGAAGGGCCAGACCGAGATTTATCGCGGGGCCGAATATTCAACCAACATGCTGCCAAAAGTGAAGCTCGAAATCGCGGTTGCCGACGATCTCGCGGCGCTTGCGATCGAGACGATCCAGCAAACCGCCAGCACCGCAGCCATCGGCGACGGCAAGATCTTCGTCTTCGACCTCGCCAGCGCCACCCGCATCCGCACCGGCGAAACCGGCGACACCGCGCTGTGACGCCTTGGAGGGACATCATGACTATGCCTAATTTCATGCGCGCCGCCGCTTTGGCGACTGCCGCGCTTTTAACCGCTACTGCCGCCCATGCGCAGGAAGCTGCCGAAGCGGCGGCTGCCGTTCCCAATCCCGGCAACAATGCCTGGATGATGACCGCGACAATCCTTGTCCTCCTCATGATCCTGCCGGGACTCGCATTGTTCTATGGCGGCCTGACGCGCTCGAAGAACATGCTTTCCACCATGACCCAGATCGGCGCCACAGCCGCGCTGGCTATGATCATCTGGGTGATGTGGGGCTATTCGCTCGCCTTCGGCGACACGACCTATGAAGGTACGCTGGGCCTGTTCATTAGCGGGGGCAGCTATTTTCTCTCCGGCACCGATGCCACCAGCACGGCGGCCACTTTCACCGACGAGGTAATCAGCAAATACGTCTTCATAAGCTTCCAGATGACCTTCGCCGCGATCACCGCCGCGCTGATTTTGGGCGCGACGGCAGAGCGAATGAAGTTCGGTGCCGTCATGGCCTTCGTGCCGATCTGGCTGACCATCGTCTATTTCCCGATCGCGCACATGGTCTGGGCCGGAGGCGGGCTCTTGTTCGAAGACGGCGCCCTCGATTTCGCGGGCGGCACGGTGGTGCACATCAATGCCGGTGTCTCCGGTCTCGTGCTGGCTTATCTCCTCGGCAAGCGCCGCGGCTGGCCGCAGGAACCCATGATGCCGCACTCCATGACTCTCACCATGGTCGGCACTGGCCTGTTGTGGGTGGGCTGGTTCGGTTTCAACGCCGGTTCGGCGCTCGAAGCAGACGGCTCTGCAGGGCTTGCCATGATCAACACCTTCGTCGCGACGGCAGCAGGGGCACTGGCATGGATGGTGATCGAACGGCTTGCCGGTCACCGGGGTTCGGCCCTCGGCTTCTGCTCCGGCGTGATCGCGGGCCTCGTCGCCATTACCCCGGCGGCAGGCAACAGCGGCCCCTTCGGTGCCATCCTGCTCGGCATCCTGAGCGCGGCTATCTGTTACCTCTTCGTCGCCAAGGTGAAGGCCAAGTTCGGCTATGACGACAGCCTCGACGCTTTCGGCATACACGGCATCGGCGGCATCGTCGGCGCAATCGGGACTGCAGTGGTCTACCAGCCCTTCCTTGGCGGTCCCGGCGATGGCTCGACCGCGCTGGGCACACAGCTCGGCATCCAGGTCTTCAGCGTCCTCGTGACGATTGTCTGGGCCGGTATCGGCACGCTGATCTCTGGCTTGATCGTCAAAGCACTGGTTGGCTTGCGCGTCACCGAAGAGGTCGAGGTCGACGGGCTCGACATCTCCGAACATGGGGAGCGCGCCTACAACTGATCCACGAGTTCGGCGGGGCCCCTTTCTCTCCTCTCTCCTTGGGCGGCCCAGCCAAATCATGTTCCTCCTGCGAACATAGCCTACACAAGGGCCGGGACTTCCAAAGTTCCGGCCCCTTTTTCAGTTCTGGCAGGTGTGTCCCGTCTGTAACATTTGCTAAACAATCTTAGTCCGGCAAGCAGGCGTGGATTGTCTTTCCGTCAATTCGGATTCACCCTTTACATTAGGAGAATCCTTCTAAGGACCTGAAAATAGGAGGGGAATTTGAAAAAAATTTGCCAAATCAATCGGTTCTTCACGCGTCCGGCGCTGCTGGCCGGTAGTGCGCTGACCATGTCCGCCGTTCCCGCAGCGGCGCAGGAGGTCGAGGAAGCCGAAGACGACAGCCAAGTCATCATCGTCACCGCAACGAAGCGGGACCAGGCTATCCAGGACGTCCCTTTTTCCATCAATGCGCAGACGCAGGAAGACATCCAGAAGTCCGGCGCCACCACGCTTGAGGATCTGAGCCGCAATGTCGCGGGACTCTCGGTCCAGAACCTCGGGCCGGGCCAAAGCCAGGTTTCGGTACGCGGCGTCTCCGCAGGGCAGGTCGTACGCGACCAGCCGGGCGTGAAGGAACAGGTCGGCGTCTATCTCGACGAATCCGTCATCTCGCTCTCGCTTTTCACGCCTGATCTCGACTTGTTCGATCTCAATCGCGTCGAAACACTTCGCGGTCCGCAGGGCACGCTGTTCGGTTCGGGCAGTGTCGGCGGGACGATCCGGTACATCACGAACCAGCCTTTAATCGGCGTTTCGGAAGGTCAGGTCGAAGGCAACGTAAACCTCGTCGATGGTGACGATCTCGGCTGGCACATGAAAGGCGCGGTCAATGTGCCGTTCGGCGACAAGGCCGCCATGCGCGCGGTCGGTTATTACACCCGCTACGGCGGCTTCATCAATGCCATCGGTCCCGCGGGCGGAGAAGATGTGAACGATGGCGAACGTTACGGCGGCCGAATCGCCCTCCGCGTTGACACTGGCGAAGGCTTCAGCATCACGCCGCGTCTGATTTATCAGAAGGTCAGAGCCAACGGCTTCAACCGGCAAGAGATCTACAATCTCTATGCCAATCCCTACCAGACCGACCCGACGACTTTCGACGAACGCGAGCAGTATCTGAAACTGCGCGAGGCTTTCGAAGACGAAACGCTGATCGTCGACCTCGTGGCGGAGGCCGACCTTGGCGCGGTCGTACTGACTTCGGTCAGTTCCTACACCGATCGCGCCATCCTGGTGAGCCGCGATGGAAGCGCCCTGACCGGCTCGGTATCGGTCGATCTCGGCTATCCGGATGAAGGGATCGCTCTCCCTGCGAACCTGCGCGATAACACCGATGTATCGGCGATAACGCAGGAAGTCCGTTTCGCATCGGACACCGGTGGCCCGTTCGAATGGGTTGTTGGAGGCTTCTACTCCCAAACCGACCGCTTCTATCGCCAACGCCTGCCCACACCCGGTTATGCAGCCGTGACCGACGCTACGCTCGGCGCAGGAACATCGGAAGCGGTGTCGAACGGGTTCGCGAACCTCGATTCGCCCTACAATGCCGATCTGCCATACGTCCTCGAGCAAATCGCAGTGTTCGGTGAAGGCACCTATGCCTTCACCGACGCATTCGATGTCACGGTGGGTGCGCGCTATTATGACTATGAGGAAGAACGTCAGTTCATTTCCGGCGGTCTCTTCGCCAATGGCGATAACGCCTTCGACCGGACGGCATCGAACGGGGTCAGTCCCCGGGTCTTGCTGAGCTATGATGTGTCGGACTCGCTCACCGTGAATGCCCAGGCTTCTAAGGGCTTCCGCCTCGGCGGGGTCAACGATCCGCTCAACATTACGCTGTGTTCGCCGGAGGATGAAGCGCTTTTCGGAAGCTTCCAATCTTATGAGGACGAAACGCTCTGGAATTACGAGGTCGGTGCGAAGGCGACCGGTCGCGGTTTCTATGCCAATGTTGCAGGCTTCTATAACGACATCAGTAACCTTCAGGTGACGTTGGATGCGGGAAGCTGTTCTTCCCGCGTAGTGTTCAACGTGCCCGAGGCCCACAGCATGGGTCTGGAGGCTGAGCTCGGTATCGAGCCGGTTCCTGGCTTTGACATCGTCCTGTCGGGCAGCTGGATCGAAGCGGAATTCGACAGCACGATCAGCGACGACGCCGCGCTCGTAACCGCAACGGGTATTCGCGAAGGCAATCGCCTGCCTTCGGTCCCGGAACTGCAGTTTACCGCTTCGAGCAGCTACGAATGGCCCGTGGGCGATAACGCAGATGCGTATATCTCAGGCTCGTGGAGCCACATTGGAAACCGCTATACGCAGCCGGCCGATCAGGAAAACAACCCGCGTACATTCGTGCACGGGTTACCGTATCTGGGCGCTCCGGCGGATGCTTCGACCACCGTCGATCTGCTGTTGCCGAGCTACGACATCGTCAACCTGAATGCGGGGATCGATTTCGACTCGGGGCTCTCGCTCATCGCCTATGTGAACAATGTACTCGATGAGAACGCGCTGCTGAGCTTCGACCGCGAACGCGGCGGGCGCGCACGGCTTGCCTATCGCACCAACACACCGCGCACTTTCGGGCTGACGGTTCGCCAGAGCTGGTAGTATCTGTTTCCTTGGAGGAGGATCGGAGCCGGTAGCGCAAGCTACCGGCCCCTTTTTGTATCAAGCAAGAGCAGTCCTGATGAAATCGGCGCAGCGTTCGCCGATCATGATGCTGGGCGCGGTGGTATTGCCCGACACGAGCCGCGGCATGATCGAAGCGTCGGCGATCCAGAGCCCTTCCACGCCGCGGGCCTTGAGTTTCGGATCGACCACGTCGCTCTCATCCGCACCCATGCGGCAGGTGCCCACGGGGTGGTAGACCGTATCGGCGCGGTTGCGGAGCAGTTCGTCCAGCTGCGCATCGTCGTCGAGGTCGACCGGATAGCGGTCCTGGGGATCATAGGCCTTCAACGCTGGCGATTCCACAATGCGGTGCGACAGGCGCACGCC
>CAYPGL010000081.1:0-7142 GCA_964410035.1 uncultured Qipengyuania sp.
TCCAGCCCGTTCCCGCACCCGGACCCGTACCGCCGGGCACGAAGAGCGAGAAGATTAGCGAGAAGAAGCCAGCCACGGTGAGCCAGAACGAGATGTTGTTCATGCGCGGAAAGGCCATGTCCGGCGCGCCGATCATCAGCGGTACGAACCAGTTACCGAAGCCGCCGATCATGGCGGGCATGACCATGAAGAACACCATGATGAGGCCGTGGGCAGTGATGAACACATTCCACATGTGCAGTGAGGTGTCGAAATCGGCATTGCCGCCCATAAATTCGGCCCAGAACTGCAGGTACTGGATGCCCGGCTCTGCAAGTTCTGCACGCATGATGCCCGAGATCGCACCACCGACGACGCCGGCGATGATCGCGAAGATCAGGTAGAGCGTCCCGATGTCCTTGTGGTTGGTGGACATGAACCAGCGCGCGAAGAAGCCGGGCTTGTGATCGGCATGATCGTGCGCGTGATCGTCGGCATGGGCCTGGAAGTTATCGGCTGTAGTGGCCATCGGTCGGTCTCTCGGCTTCTAATATCTGAATTAGGTAAATGTCAGGCTTCTTCGGGCTGGGCGATCGGCGGTGCGCCTGCTCCGGGAGCAGACGGTTCGGCACTTTCCGGCTCCTGCACCGGGACGGCGGAAGGGTCGGCTTCGACGCCGCCCTCTTCCGCGCCGGCAACGGTGCCGCCCTGGGCCAGGACCCAAGCATTGTACTGGTCCATCGGCAGTGCTTCGACGGCGATCGGCATATAGCCGTGACGCGCGCCGCAGAGTTCTGAGCACTGGCCGTAATAGACACCCGGCTCGTCGACCTGGAAAATCCGTTCGTTCAGGCGGCCCGGCACGGCGTCCATCTTGAACCACAGACTGGGGACGGCGAAGGAGTGGATTACGTCGGCCGCAGTCACTTGCAGGCGGATCGGAACCCCGACCGGGACAACCATGCGGTTGTCGACGGCTAGCTGGTGCGGTTCGCCCCGCGCTTCAGCCTCGTCTTTTTCGAGCATGTTCGAGATGATCTCGAAATCGCCGTTGTCGGGATAAGCATAGCCCCAGTACCACTGATAACCGATTGCCTTGATCGTGATCGCATCCTTGGGCGGTGTTTCGTACTGCTTGGCAATCAGCGTGATCGAAGGGATCGCGATGCCGAGAAGGATGAGCGCGGGCACGACAGTCCAGACGACTTCGATGAGCGTATTGTGGCTTGTCTTCGAAGGGACCGGGTTTGCCTTCCTGCGGAAGCGGAACATGGTGTAGAGCATCAGCGCGAGCACGAAGGCGCAGATCGCAACCATTACCCAGATAAGGCCGAAGTGCAGGCCGTAAGCGAAATGGCCAGTTTCGGAATATTGCGGCTGGATATCCCAGCCCGCGTCCACCGGCATACCCTTGCCTTCGGTCGGTGCCATCGGCGTATAGGCACCGCTGCCTTCCGAAACCGCATCGGGGTTGGCCACATCGGCAGCTTCCGCCGGATCGACAGATTCGAGTTGTTCCGTCGGTGTCGCATCCACAGCATCTTGCGCCACTACGATAGGGGCGCCAAAAATCAGCGAAAATGCCATCGCGAGGCTGGCAACGATCCGGTGAAATCCGAGAGTTTTCATTACTTTGGCACTCTTCCGTGTCGTGTCGTATTTCGGGTGTGCGATGCCTGCGGATCCAGCGTGCGCGCGGGAATCCGCCCCTCATGCGAGGCCCGATTGCGTTGCGCCCTATAGGCAGGGTTTCCGCCAGCCTCAAGCGGATGGTCGATAAAAATGTGCAAGCACCATTGCCTCTTGCGCAAACGCGCGCAAATCGCTTTGGCTTTGGCACCATGACAGAAGACGAAATCCTCTCCGAATTCCGCGCCAGCGAAGCCTTGCTCGAAGGTCATTTTCTGCTCTCCAGCGGACGTCACAGCGGCCACTACCTGCAATGCGCCAGGGTCCTGATGAACCCCGAGCGTGCCGGCCGCCTCGCGCGTGCGCTCGCCCAAAAAATTCCACGCGATGTCCGTAGCCAGATCGATGTGGTAGTCAGCCCCGCCATGGGCGGAATAATTATTGGTCAGGAAATGGGCCGCGCACTGGGCAAGGATGCCATATTCCTAGAACGTCCCGACGGCGAATTCCACTTGCGCCGCGGTTTTCGGCTGGAGGTGGGGGCGAAGGCCCTGATGGTGGAGGATGTGGTGACAACCGGCCTCTCCAGCCGCGAAGCCATCGCCGCCGTGAGTCGCGAGGGCGGCGAGGTCATCGCCGAAGTGGCGTTGGTCGATCGCAGCAATGGGGAACCCGATCTCGGGGTGCCCTTCTTCCCGCTGATCGACATAAACTTCCCGACCTATGCCGATAATGAGGTCCCTGCCGATCTCGCAGCAATCGAGATCACCAAGCCTGGGAGCCGGAAGGCTTGACCCGTCCTTTACGTCTCGGCGTCAACATCGACCATGTCGCTACGATCCGCAATGCCCGCGGCGGCGATCACCCCGATCCCGTCCGCGCGGCGGAAATCGTGGCAAGCGTAGGCGGAGACGGGATTACTGCGCATCTGCGGGAAGACCGGCGGCATATCCGCGATGCGGACCTGATACGTATTCAGGAGGCGACCGACCTGCCTCTCAATCTTGAGATGGCAGCGACCGAGGAAATGCTTGAGATAGCACTGCGCCATAGCCCGCACGCTGCCTGTATCGTCCCCGAGAAGCGGGAGGAGCGCACCACCGAAGGTGGTCTCGATGCGGCGGGCCTCCACAACACGCTCGCGCCGATCGTGTGGAAGCTGAAAGACAACGGTATTCGCGTCTCGCTGTTCATCGAGGCTGAAGAGCGGCAACTGGAAGCGGCGCTGAAACTTGGCGTGCCGGTAGTGGAGTTCCATACCGGAGAGTACGCTCATGCCCACTTGGCGGGAGATGGCGAGAAAACAGCGCGAGAACTAAAGCGCATCTCCGACATATCCGCCCTGGCTGCGAAGAACGGGATCGAGCCGCACGCAGGGCACGGCCTTACTTACGAAAACGTCCAACCCATCGCCGCAATCCCTCAATTGGCAGAACTCAACATCGGGCATTACCTCGTGGGCGAGGCGGTATTCGTGGGGCTCGAGCAGGCCGTGCGCCAAATGCGCGAGTTGATGGACGAAGCGCGGTGAGCGACACGCTAACCCGTACCGTCAAACTCTGGGCGTTAGGTGCGGCGATTCCTTTCCTAGCCAGCATAGCACTGCTGGGCTTTGCAATTTCTCGGCAAACCCTACTTGCTTTCGCCATCGGCTGGCCGATCATTCAGGTGTTCGGCTATTCCGGGTCGCTCAAGCGTGCGGAGGGTCAGATCGATCACCCCCTCGTCAAGACGCAGGTTGTCCTCCATTGGATGATGCTCGCTATTCTGGTTGCGATTTTCGCGAGGGTTTGATGATAATCGGCATGGGCAACGATCTGACGAACATGGACCGGATCGCCAACTCACTCGAGCGTTGGGGCGACAAGTTCGAGGTTCGCTGCTTCACCAATATCGAACGTGCCAAGGCGGCGAAGCGCCCCTTCAACCGCGTCGGCACCTTCGCCAAGCGCTGGGCAGCGAAAGAGGCCTTCGCCAAGGCAGTCGGTACCGGCTTTGCCCGCGGTGTGTTCCACAAGGATATCGGCGTGGTGAACGCCCCCTCCGGCAAGCCGACGCTCGCGCTCACCGGGGGGGCGGCGGAAAGGCTTGCCGAAATGCTGCCATCCGGCCATGAGGCGCGCATTCATCTCACCCTCACCGACGACCATCCATGGGCACAGGCCTTCGTGATTATCGAGGCCTTCCCCGCATGAGCGCTGACACTGCCGACGTGACCGACACTACCACAAAGAAGAAGCAGGCCGATAAGACGGTCGACTGGATCGCGGAAATTCGCGGCCTGGCGCTGATGCTGCTGGCTGTTTTCGCCTTTCACAGCTTCATTGCCAAGCCCTTCTACATTCCCTCGGAATCTATGCTGCCCAACCTGCTGGTGGGTGACCGGCTGGTGGTGAGCAAATATCCCTATGGCTGGAACTGGTCCTCGGTCAGTTTCCACCTCGCTCCGCGGGGCGACTGGCGTGTGGCGGGATCGACCCCTGAATACGGCGACATCGTCATTCCGGTACATCCCGAACGTGACGAGGATTACATCAAACGCGTGGTTGGCCGTCCGGGAGACCGGATCGCGGTACGCAAGGGACGGATCATTCTCAATGGTACGCCCGTTCCGCAAGAGGCGGAGCCGCCGCTGGACCTGCCCGTCGATGCCAATTCCGATTGCCTCGGGTTCTACGAGCCGACTTTCCTTTCCACCGATGAACAGGGCAATAAGGTTTGCCGCGTCCCCGTCTATCGCGAAACGCTTCCCAATGGCGCGAATTATCTGATCATCGATCACATGAACGGCGGACTCGATAATTTTGCGGAAATGGAGATTCCCGAAGGCCATGTTTTCGTGATGGGCGACAATCGCGATCACTCTTCGGATAGCCGCGAACTCAATTCTTCACGGGGCCTGCTCGGCCCGGTGCCTCTGGAAAACATCGGGGGCCGAGCGGAGTTTATCACCTTCTCGCTAGACGGGACGACGACGCTCAATCCGATCAGCTGGTTTACGAGCTTGCGTGAGGACCGCGCCTGGACCACCTTGCGGCCGGCAGTCGATGCAGGGGCAAGCGCCGAATGACAGATACGACGTCGGATGGGGATCGCGCGAGCAAGAACGATCTTGCCTATCATGACGATCCCGGGGCCAGCCCGACCTATATAGGCAACCCCAAGCTGCGCTTCGAGGCAGGCCGCGCGCTAGTCTGGGGTCTCGTCATCGGACTTCTTTGGCTAACCGTACATATTTCCCAATCCCTGCTGGTCATTTTTGGTGCGATGGTGTTTGCCTGCATGGTCGACGGCGGCGCTCGCCTCATTGCCAAGATCCTGCCCATCGGGAGAGGCTGGCGCGTGGCGATCGTGCTGCTTTTCGTAACGGCATTCTTCGTCTGGCTCGGCTATTTCGCCGGTTCGCAAATTTCGCAGCAGGCCGCCCAGTTTCCCGCGATTGTCAACGAACAGCTGGCCCGAATGTTCACCTATCTACAGGACCAGGGTTTCGCGGTAGGGACAGACGATATCGAACGGCTTGCCGGCAATATGGCCAGCGGCGTCGGGACGGTGACCAAGGCGATCGGCGGCATATTCGGGGGTGTCACGACGCTGGCGCTTATCGTCATCATCGGCATCTACTTTGCCATCGATCCGCGAATCTATGAGCGTGGCGTCGCCTGGATGGTGCCCGCCAGACAGCGCAGCGCCTTTTACGACACGCTGAGCCACCAGGCCTACACGCTGCGCCGCCTCATGGCGGGTCGCCTCGTAGGCATGGCTTTCGAAGGGTTCTTTACCTGGATCATGCTAGCCTTCGGGGGAATGCTGATCGGCATCGAGCCCGTGCCGATGGCAGCGCTATTGGGGCTGCTGACCGGACTGCTCGCCTTTATCCCGAATATCGGCGCGATCATTTCCGGCGTGCTAATGGTTCTGGTAGGTTTTTCCGGCGGTGTCGACATGGGACTCTACACGGTTTTCGTCTATTTCCTCGTCCAGAACTTTGACGGCTATGTCCTCGTCCCAATGATCGCAAAAAAGACCGTCGACCTCGCTCCGGGGCTGGTGCTTTCGGCGCAGCTCATCTTCGGCGTACTCTTCGGCATTCTCGGCCTAGCCCTTGCCGATCCGCTGCTGGCGATGATCAAGGTCGCGCTCGAACGGCGCAGCTCGCGTCGCAAGGGTGACATCGAAGCCGCCCAAGCACCGGAGCCCGCATAAAATGGCCCGCAAGTTTCTCTTCATCGTCGCTCTGATCATCGTGCTCGTGATCGGCGGGGCCATCGCATTGTCTATCTGGTCGCGCGAGGCGACGGAAATTGCGTTCGTCCCGCGCGGCGATTTCGTGGAGCAGGAGGCGCTCGCCGCCAATGCCTATGAAGATCCAAAAATGTGGTACTCGCGTCCCGGCCTCGGCACCAACGATCCCTCGCGCTACCAGCCTGCTATCGCCGAGCCTGCAGCTGATCCGGCCGGTGAAGCCCCTTCGCCCGAACGGCCTGCGGCAGAGCAAAGCCTTGATGCCCCCGGGAGACTTGATACCGGCGGTTCAAGGACTGGCGAAGCGGCGGAGACCGAGGAAGTCCCCAGCTTCGCAGTATTCTTCGTGCCCCCGACCAGCTTTCTCAAGGCCGGCGGCACCGAGTGGAACGCTACGCTCGACGACGCTACTACCAACAGCCGTGCCCGCACCTTCCTCCGCGGACTGGCGAGCCCCTTCAATCGCGCGGATGAATTATGGGCACCCAAATATCGCCAGGCGGCGGCGGGGGCATTCCTGACCGAAAAGCCCGAAGCCCAGATGGCAATCGACGCAGCCTATGCCGACGTTGCCCAAGCCTTCGACTACTTTCTCGATAGCGTGAATGAAGATAAACCCATCGTCCTTGCCGGGCACAGCCAGGGTTCCGTCCACGTTCTGCGGCTCCTCATGGAAAAGGCCGAAGCACGCGGCATCACGGACCGGATAGTGGCCGTTTACGCCATCGGCTGGCCCATCTCGGTCGAGAATGACTTGCCCGCCCTTCCTCTCCCTGCCTGCGCATCCCCGGACCAGCAAGGTTGCATACTTGCCTATTCTGCATTCTCAGACGATGGAAACGCTGACTTTTTCCAGCGACGCTACGAGGCCACACCGGGTCTGAATGGCGAGCCGCGAGGGGATGGACCGATCCTCTGCGTCAATCCGCTGACCGGGAGCACAGGCGGAGAGGCTCCGGCCTCAGCTAATCTTGGTACGCTCAAGCCGAGCGAGGATCTGACTTCCGGCGAACTCGTCGCCGGTGCCATTCCTGCCCGCTGCAACGAGCGCGGCCTCCTACTGATCGGCGATCCGCCCGAACTGGGTCCCGGCGTTCTTCCCGGCGGAAACTATCACGTCTACGATATTCCGCTCTTCTGGAAAAACCTGCAAGAAGACGTGCTCCGTCGCGTGAATGCATGGACGAACCAGGTAGCGTGATCACCGACAGCGCGCTGGAATATGAGGACGCCCTCCCCGAGGGTGGTGCATTGCTGGGACTCGACCTCGGCACTAAGACTATCGGAAT
>CAYPGL010000082.1:0-7128 GCA_964410035.1 uncultured Qipengyuania sp.
CTCATCCCCGACGCAGACTTTGGCATCTCCTTCTCCGCCGGCCCGATGGTGCGCCTGCGCAGCGATCGCGATGATGTCGACGATATCAACGATGACGTGGTTGCAGCTTACGGCGAGCTAGACCGCGCGGTCGAGCTCGGCGGTTCGGTGGGCGTCAAGTTCCCGCAACTGCTCAACCCCTTCGACAGCCTGAGCTTCAGTCTCGACGCCACCTGGGACGTTGCGGGCGCTCATGATGGTCGGGTTCTCAGCCCTTCGGTCACCTATTTCACGCCGCTCAGCCGCGCGACTGCAGCCTCGCTGTCGCTCAGCACCAGCTTCATCGACGATGATTTCGCCGATTACTATTATTCGGTCCCGCCTACCAATGCGCTGCTTCCCGACGGGGAAGAGCTGCCCGGCTTCCAGGCTGAGGGTGGGATGCAGAGCTACGGGATCAACCTGTTGCTGGCGCATGACCTCAGCGGCGACGCTACCGACGGGGGCCTTTCGGTGATCGGCATCGGCGGCTGGTCGAAACTGGTCGGCGATGCGGCAGACACGCCGTTCACCAGCATTCGCGGCGACGACGATCAGTATTTCGTCGCGCTCGGCGTGGGTTACACTTTCTAACCGGCTTCGATTGCTTTGCCCGCCGCATTGGCAAGGGTGTGAAGCGCGCGCATATGTGCGGCAAAGGCCTTGCTCCCCGCCTTTGTCAGCGATGCCCAGGTGCGCTGGCGGCCATCCTGCGCTGCCTTGCGCAGCAGGACGTAGCCGGCGGAGGACAGTGCGGACAGGTGTTTGGAAAGAACCGAATCGCTTACCTCGATGATGTCGCGGATGGTGGCAAATTCGGCATCTTCGACCCGCGAGAGTACTGCCGCGATCTGCAATCGCGCAGGTGCATGGAGCACCGGGTCGATCTGATCGGCACTATTCATTCGCTGCCGCCGCCGAGTTCGGCGCGATAGAGCCTTTCCCACCACAGGCTGGCAGCGGTGCAGCCAAGGAACACTCCGATCGCCGCCATCGGGACATAGGGCGTCCATGTGTTCGGACCGCCGGTCACCACGATAACCGCCAAACCGACAAGGCAGATCGCCCCCGCCAGCAGCGCCGCAGGCCGCGCCGCGCGGCTCGACCATCCGCTCACGTAGAATCCGTGGCGTTTGCGATCATCCGCCACGATCCCGCCGATCAGAGCCATAGCGACGACAATGCAGGCAGCCATCGCGGCCGTAGGCAGGCCCCAGGCCAGCACGAGTATGGCCTCGACCGCGCCGAATAGTGCGTGCCGCCACAGCGGCCAGCGCGCCTTTCCGGCCAGTCGCCTCTCGCTCTGGTTTGCCGCCCGCAAGGCGGTGCGTGCGATTTCGCCGTCCATGATCGCTTCCTTCACTTTCCAAGTTGGAAAGATATAGCCGTGACTTTCCAATTTGGAAAGAGATAACTTTTAAATCCGGAATGTCTTGTGGTTGGAAGGCGGCCTACAAACGAGGAAGGGCGGCCCATGCGGACCGCCCCTCACCTTTTTTCAACTGCCTATGCCTAGTCGTCCGCCGAGGCCGCCGTCCCGGTCGTGCCTTCGGGAAGATCCGGACGGCTGTCCGGTAATTGCGCATCTCGGTCGCCTGTCTTCAGATAGGTATCGAACCAGCGCATCATGCGTAGGTTGTAATCATAGCGTGCGGCCGCCCTGCTGTTGCCGTGGCCTTCGCCCGGATAGAGCACGAGACGCACCGGCACATCGGGCTTGCGCACCTTCATCGAGCGGTAGAGCTCGTAGCTCTGGCTCGGCGCGACGCGGGTGTCTTCCGCGCCGTGCATGATAAGCAGCGGCGTATTGGCCTTGTCGACGTGGTAGATCGGGCTCACCTCAAGCATCGCCTGCCAGTCGTCCCAGGGCCACTTGCCCGAATGGACATTGTACATTTCGTAGGGGATGTCGGTGGTGCCGAACTTGGAAACCTGGTTCGAAATGCCGACGAACATCACACCGGCGGCGAACTCGTCGCTGAGGGCGGTCGCTCCCCAGCCGGTGGCATAACCGCCATAGGAGCCGCCGGTGATGCCCGTGCGATCAGGATCGGCGATGCCTTCCGACACCAGTGCCCGCTTGGCATCGACCAGATCGGTGAATTCCGGATCGGTGTAATTGCCGGTATGCTGCTTGGAGAACGCCGTGCCGTAACCGGTCGACCCGCGATAGTTTGGCAGGAAGACGGCATAGCCCTGTCCCGCGGCGACATGGCCGGGCTTGGAATAGGCGGTCTGCCAACCGTTGCTGTCATGCGCTTCGGGGCCACCATGGACGTTAAGGATCAGCGGCGCGCCGCCGCGCGGTACTCCGCCGACGGGTTCGATCAAGACGCCTTCGACTTCCTGGCCGTCGCGTGCCGTATAGCGGAAGGTGCGCTGTTCGCCGAAATCGATTTCGGACAGCCACGGGTTGTGCTGCGTCCAGCGATTGAAGCTGCCATTGTTCCACACGAAGAGTTCGGTCGGGTGGCGCGGGCTGTTTGCTTCGACGGCCAGCGTGTTGCCGCCCGCCTCGACACTGGTGAGGATTAGGGCGCCGCCGTCATGTTCCTCGGCCACAGTGCCATCGGCGTTATAGATCCGCAGTGCGCTCTGTGCGCCCTTGTGGATTATCGCCGCCAGGCGGCCATCGGCAAGCCATTCTGCGTCCACTGCTGCCTCAGGCGCTCCGGCATTGAGCGCCCGGTAGCTGCCACTGGCGACATCGACGAGATGCAGGGTAGTTTCCGCTGGATCGTTGATATCGACGCCCGCGATCATCGAAAGCTGGCTTCCATCGGGGGAGACCTCGATATCGCCAAGCTTGCCGGGCGTTTCGACCACGCGGAGCACCTGTCCGCTGGCAAGATCGATCACATGGGCGCGCTTCGAGGTATAGGCATCATCGATCTGCGGTGTAGGCGCGCTGTCGACCACGGCGGTCCGGCCTCCCGGCGCGATCTTGAACGCGCTGACGTAGCCGGGAATGGAGAGGGCTTGCGGATCGGCATCCACTTCGGCGCCTACACTGGCCGAAAACAGGCGGTTGAGTTGTGCCTCTTCCTCATAAACGATGGCGTTAAAGCCGGCCTCGCTCTCCTTCTCGCGCGCTTTGTCGCTTTCGGCGGAGGCGAGTATCCAGATGCGCGATCCGTCGGGTGCCCAGGCGTAGGAGCGAACGCTTGCATCCTTCACCGCCGCGAGCTTCCGCTGCGCGCCGCCGTCGACCGGAATGCCCCAGACTGCGTGGTCTTCGTCCCCGTCGGCCCAGACGAAGCTGACCATGCGGCCATCGGGCGAAAAGGACACGCCCGAAACGCTCATGTCCTCGGGCAGGAAGTCGCGCGCGTTCATCGGCGCATAGGCCATCTTCAACTGCTGCTGCGTGCTGCCGTTCTCTTCGCCCTCGGTAACGTCGGGCAGGCTGGCAGTGGTATAGGCGATGCGGCTGCCATCGGGCGAGACGGCGATGGTGCCCACATTCTCGAGCTTGGCGACATCTTCAGGCGTCATCGGGCGGGCGTGCGCGGTGGCGGATAGCGAGACACCGGCGAGCAGCGTGGCGGCAATTGCAATTGGGCGAATGGTCATGGGCGATCCTCTGTTGGTTCGATTATTGCGCGCTTCATAGCGTTCATGTCGCAAAGGGCAAACCGGGGCTTGTGGGCGGCAGGCCGAGCGGGCATCACCGCGCGCAATTCAGGAGGAGAAACTTGATGCGCAAACCGACCGCCGCCCTTGCCGCGATTATGTGTGCCGCCGCCAGCCCGCTGCTTGCGGAAACGACCATCATCCATGCCGATGGCGTGGTCGTGGACGCCGACTCGCCGCCGATGGGCCGGGCGACCGTGACCGTGACCGACGGACGCATCGTGAGCGTGGAGGAAGGCTGGGCCGACGTGCCCGAAGGCGCGCGGATGGTACATCTGGAAGGGAAGACGCTGGTCCCCGGTCTCGTCGATCTCCATGTCCATCTCACCGGCGATCCGGGCGGCGATTTCTGGCGAGGCGCGGTTGAGTCCGACGAATGGGGCGTGATCGTCGGGACAAAGAACGCAGAAAAGACCCTCAAGGCCGGTTTCACCACGGTGCGGGAGGCGGGCAGTTCGCAGCACACGGCGTTCGCTCTGCGGCGAGGAACCGCGGAGGGACTGATCCAGGGGCCGCGCATCATCGCCGCCGGTCCTCCGCTCGCGATCGTCGGCGGGCATGGCGACGTATCAGGCTTCCTGCCGGAAGTGAACGAGGTGCTCTCGAGCGGCTATACGTGCACCGGCGCGGTCGAATGCGCGGAGAAGGTTCGCCGCGCCAGCCAGAACGGAGCGGACACCATCAAGATCACCGCCACGGGCGGCGTCCTCAGTCAACAGGGCCGCGGGCTGGAGGCGCATTTCAGCGATCCCGAAATGGAGAGCATCGTGGAGACCGCGAACTCGCTGGGGCTCGACGTCATGGCTCATGCGCATGGCGCACGCGGAATCGAAGCCGCTGCGCGCGCAGGGATCGATACCATCGAGCACGGAACTTATCTCGACGAGGCGGCAGCGCAGGCAATGCGCGAGAATGGCACGGTACTGATCCCCACACTGATGGCGTTCAAGGGCGTGACCGAGGGTCTGGGCAAGGGAATCTACACGCCAGTGGTCGAGGAGAAAATCCGCGCCGTCGCCGAGACCGCGCAGGTTTTCATGGGCAAGGCCCATCGCTGGAACGTGCCGATTGCCTTCGGCACAGATGCGGGCGTATTCGAGCATGGCCGCAATGCGGAAGAATTCGCGCTGATGGTCGGGCAGGGCATGAGCCCGCGGGAAGCGCTGGCGAGCGCCACCACTATAGCGGCTAGGGTACTGCACATGGAAACCGAGATCGGGCGCATAGCACCAGGTTATTCGGCCGACATAATCGCGGTCGAGGGTAATCCGCTGGAAGATGTGACCATCCTGGAAGATGTCGACTGGGTAATGGTGCGCGGGCGCGTGGCGGAATAGGCGAACCAACCCGAGGGTCGGTCGTTGGTCGATAGGTGTGGTGCGGCAGTCGGTGGCGAATTCCTTTCCCGCCGGCTTGGAATAAGACTGCGGCGCACACGCCGAACGGGGGAATCCGCAATGAAATTTTTGAACTTCGCGCTGGCTGGCGCATCCGCATTGTCACTTGCCGCCTGTGCGACCACGCCGGGTGAAACTGTTTCGGTTACCCAGACCGGCGAGAACGATCTCTCCGGCACGATGGAACTCGCCGACGCGGGCGAAGCGGCGGAGCACGAAAAGCTCTTCGCCCTGTTCGCCGATGCGGACGAACGCAGCCTCGAGCTGAACCCCATAAGCGCGCTCTTTCGCGGTGACATGCGCTATGCGGACAGGCTGGGCGACTTCCTGACCGACGAATATAACGATGCCAGCCGAGCCGATGCGCAGCTCAATCTCGCCAAGCTAGCAGAGATCGACCGCGCTGCGCTCTCTGCTACCGACCAGCTGGCCTACGACGTCTTCGAATATGATCAGGAAGAGACGCTGAAGGGCCTTGCTCCCGAAATCCTCGCAGTTACCGAGGTGCGTCCGGTGAACCATTTCTCCGGCTTCCACACCTTCTATCCCAATTTCGCCAGCGGGCAGAGCGCGGCGCCGTTCGAAACGGTCGAGGATTACGAAAACAACCTCAGTCGGCATGAAGAATATGTGGCGCTGACCGACCGCGCGATCACCAAGTTCCGCGAAGGCATGGACACCGGCGTGCTGGAGACCAAGCTGACGATCGGCAATGTCATCAGCCAGCTCGACACGCAGCTGGCCATGGATGTCGAGGAATCGCCCTTCTGGATGCCAGTCACCAACTTCCCGGACGATTTCAGCGCCGCGGACAAGGCGCGCCTGACCGAAGAATACCGTGCCGCGATCAACGACATCTATGCCGTGCACACCCGGATGCGCGATTTCCTTCGCGACGACTATTACGCCGCTGCGCGCGACAGCGTCGGACTTGGCCAGATGAAGGGCGGTTCGATGCTCTATCGCCAGCTTATCGAAAGCACGACCACGCTGCCCCTGACGGCCGATTACCTCCACAATCTCGGCCTCGGCGAAGTGACCCGCATCAAGAAAGGCATGGAGCAGATCAAGGCCGAAGTCGGCTTCGACGGCACGCTCAACGAGTTCTTCGATCATGTACGCACCGATCCGCAATTCAAACCGGAGAGCCGCGAAGCGCTGACGCAAACCTATTACAATATCGGCAAAGAGGTCGATGCGAAGATCGGGGAGTACTTCTCGCTCGTCCCCGAGACTCCGCTGCTGATCAAGCCGTACGAGGAATATCGCGAGAAATTTGAGGCCGGGGGATCCTATCAGTCAGGTTCGCCCGATGGCGAGCGACCGGGCACGTTCTATTTCAACGCCTATGACCTGCCGAGCCGCCTCACGACAGGCAATGTCACGCTCTACCTCCACGAAGGCGCGCCGGGACATCACTTCCAGATCAGTCTCGCACAGGAAAACGAGGACTTGCCCAGCTTCATGCGTTTCGGCGGAAAGACCTCCTATATCGAAGGCTGGGCGCTCTATGCAGAGACGCTGGGGTACGAGATGGGCTTCTTCGAAGACCCGTGGAACCGGTACGGGACGCTGCAGGACGAGCAATTGCGTGCCATGCGCCTGGTGGTCGATACCGGCCTGCATTCCAAGGGCTGGAGCCGCCAGCAGGCGATCGACTTCATGCTGGAGAACAGCGGCATGACGGATACCGAGGTGGTGGCCGAGGTCGAGCGTTACATCGCCATCCCCTCGCAGGCTCTCGCCTACAAGGTCGGCGCGCTGAAAATCCAGGAATTGCGCAAGCGTTCGGAAAATCGGCTGGGCGCTGATTTCGACATCCGCGAATTTCACGCGCAGGTGTTGAACACCGGCGCGCTGCCCCTCCCGGTGCTCGAGGACAAAATCGACCGCTGGATCGCTAACGGCGGCGGGTAAGGACTTCCGCTTCGAGCGCGCGTCAGGACGGTTAACGTGGCAGATCGGCCACGCTTGCCGGATCATTTTGGAGGGGCGCTCGGGAACCCGAGGCCCGCCACGGCAGTTTCATCACCCGGACGCAGGGAAAAGATTTCATGGAGGAGTAAACCATGTCGAGCTT
>CAYPGL010000083.1:0-7072 GCA_964410035.1 uncultured Qipengyuania sp.
GGTAACATGGTCGGCGATCACGTCCGGCCAGACGGGTGGAAATTGCCGTAGGAGCATCGCACGGTCCACCTCGTTCAGTTTCCAACCCATGATTTTCATGTGGCCAGCCTTCTTATCCTCCTAGAATTTCCGCGCGATGCCGAAACATTCGCGAATCAAAACGAAAAAGGCCGTGGCGGAATTCCGCCACGGCGAATTTTATCACTCTTCTTCAGGTTTAAACGTTTTCGTAGGCCCGCGTTTGTGAGGATTGACCTCGGCTGCTTGAGCCTTCTGACGAACCCGACTTCTGCATCTTCTCATCGGCCTTATCGACCAGCTCGTCTTTTTGCTCCCGGGCTTTCTCGCCCGCTTGGCGCGCTTTATCTCCTGCGGCATCAATAGCCTCACTGCCGTACTCGCCGAACTGCTCCTCCTCCATACGGGTGGCAGGAAATGCGGCGCCTGCAATAGCGCCTGCCATAGCTGCCGCCAGGCCGCCAAGAAGTGGATTTTCCTGATAGGCCCGTTCGGCCTTGCCCGCGACGCTCTTGGCACCGCTGCGTGACTTGCTTCCTATGTCGCGCGCCTTCTGTGCCATGCGCTCACGCTGATCGCGTAATTGGTCAGTTGCCTCATCGAGCCGCTTGCGGAAGCTACTTTCGTCTTCGTCGTGCCGCTGTTCAATCAGTAGGTAAGTGGCCCGAGCGCAATCGCGCCTGCGGCGATAGGTTTCCTGGTCTTCTTCGGCCCGCGGCTCAACTTTCGCCATGTGCGAGACATACCCTTGGTGATGGGAATGGTCCCATTCATCACCGGGTGCAGGCTCACCGCCGCCGAATTTGTCGGTTAGCGTTTTGGCGCGTGCGTCGCTATCGCTAACGAGCCAAAGCCCGCCAATCGCCATCATTCCTAGCGCAAGCGGGTTGCGGCGTGCCGAGTCGAGCAGATACCGTGCATCAACGCCATTTTCATCGGCCTTGTCCAGCACGGCATCGAGCATGTTACGGGGGGTCATCTGTTCACCGATGCGATCGGCTGTGCGGCTCATGTCGCGTTGGGTGCGGCGGATCTCGCTTTCGATCTCGTCGGGGTTACGGGTGTCGGTCTGTGTCATTTGGTCCTCCTTTGGGTGGACATGTTTCCGGTCACTGCTTCAGGCGTATCTTCTGCTGTGCGGATGGAGCGTTCGGGCTTGAGATTTGTCGCACGCAACTTTGACTTTCCGCCAAAGTACATGGTGGCGGCAATGATCAAGGTGATGACACCGACGATCAGTGTTCCGGCCCAGATGCTTTCTATCCATTCGCCTACCAGATAGGCGAGGCCCATCAGGGTGACGCCTAGGCCGGATATGCCGACCACGGCGGCACCGGCAAATGCGCCAATCGCCTGCTTGATGTCGTTACCAGCTTCACGCACTTCAGCCTGCATTAGGCTGACCTGCTCTTCGGCAAGGTGCGCACCCTGACGGGTGAGCTGGCCGATAAGGTCCACCACATTGTCATCATGTGGCTGCGGATCGCGAAGTTTGTTTCCTCGCGGCTCGGTAATTTTTTTGTGCTCGTTCATCGGATGCCACCTTCGCGATTTTCGCTGTAGCGCTGCTGCGCGTTGAAAGTCTCATCAGCGAAGCGGCTTTCCCGCATACGACCGGTTCGATTTTCGCCGCTCGCACTGTCATAATCGACGCTGTCGTCGTCATGGTGCTTGCGATAATCGGCCCCTGCACGCAAAAAGCGCGCAGCTACGAAACCTGCGGCTGCAGATGCGGCCAGAAAGCTGCCGGAGTGATTGCGCGCGTAGCTGGATACGTCGCGGCCCAGCTGTTTGGGACTCCGGTTGTCGACGGAGCCGGCAAAGCGATCAACACTTTTTGCGGTTTCGCGAAAAGCGGAGCTAAGCCAGCTCGGCGCATCGTCGTTATCGTCGAGGTCGCTGGCAGCTTTTTCGAGAGCTTGCGAGGCTGAGCGCGCGGTCTGCGCTGCTTGCGACTTCTGTTTTTGTGCCTCTTCGCTCGCGCGGTCGCTAGCGGTCGTCTTTAATCGGTCGGCATCGGCCTTCAGTTCGTCTTGTGGGGAGGAACCGGAAGCGTTCGATGACGACAGACCGGTACGGTCCATTTCGCCTATGGTCATGATCGTCTCCTGTTTGGTTAACAACTACTTAACCAACGCAGGAGTGGCCCGTTGTTCCGGGAAGTGACGGCGCCGCGCCGAACGGCGTCATGGTTGCGGTGAGCCGCGCCTTCCCTTCCTTTAGCCTCCAAATTAGAAGCGTCTGGACTCCGCTGATAAGGCGTCTTGCGAACGCTAAGGCTGGGGGAGCGCCGTCTCTGATGGTGGCAGAGCAAGTTCGCATGAAGCGACCTCGTCTGTGTGAACTTCGAACCTTGTAAGCCGCGCAACCCCGAAGGTAGTGGTGATCGCCGTATCCGTCGCGTCTCGCCCGCGCGCCATAACAATGCGAGCAATGCGAGGCGTGTTGTGCCGAGCGTCGAAGGAGTACCAACTCCCCCCGATGTAAGCTTCGAACCAAGCGGAAAAATCCATTGGAGCGTCGATCGGCTCAATCCCGATATCGCCGAGATAGCCTGTGCAATAACGCGCCGGAATATTGACTGCGCGGCATAGCGCAATCGCCAGATGCGCAAAGTCCCGGCAAACTCCGAAACGCTCGTCAAAAGCCTTTCTTGCCGTACGCTCGCAGCTCGCCTTCTGATAGTCGAATTCGATGCGTTCGTGCACCGCATCGACAATGGCCTGCACTCTTTCCCAGCCAGTTTCGCAGCCCGAGACGATATCCCAGCCTTCGTTACCCAGCTTGCTTACTTCGCAGTATCGTGAGCTCATCAGGAAATGGAGAGCGGTTTCCGGAAGATCCGCGATCGCATGTTGTATCGCTTCCTCCACTACCGAATCCGGCTTGCCGCTGTCCTCGATTACGAAATCACTAGAGAGAGTAATGCCGCCCCTCGGAACGACCAGACGGGAGCAAAGATTACCGTAGAAATCCCTAAATTGTTCAACCGGCACGCAAGGTTCCGTACGAAGAACTTCGGGCGTTCGCAGGTCCTGCTGCCGGTCCGGATGAACGTTCAAAAGCGCAAGGAGCGGGACTTCGTGGTCTGTTTCAAAGGTGATATCAAACCCGGTTCTTATGAGCATGTGGCAGTCTCTCGGTGGCTGGGAAAATTGGCATGGCGGGTAGAAATATCCAGCCGTTTGATTTTCACATCGACGTCCATGTCGATATGACTGTCCTTCAGGCCGAGCCAAGTTCCCGACAAGGGGACAGCTTGAGCGGGATCGCGCGCCACCGCGACCCTGATCAATCCCTCGTTCCCCACGATCCCGTTAGTCGGATCAAATTCGATCCATCCTGAACCCGGAAGGAAAATCCTGACCCATGCGTGGGTGCTATGCCCGCCAATACGCCCATTCTCTTCGTCCGGCTGATAGAGGTAGCCCGAGACAAAACGCGCGGCAAAGCCCAAGGCACGGACTGCTTCCATCATGAGTACGGCAAAATCGCGGCACGTACCTGACCGCAGACCCAAAGTCTGGAGAGGGGACTGAATGCCCTTGGTTTCCCGGCGGCGATACTTAAAGTCACGTTTGATGGCTTTCGTCAGGACCTTCAGAAGCGGAAGGGTGCCAACTTCTATGCCCGACCCGATTTTCGCCCGTACCCACCGATCAAGCTCGCGATCGGCATCGGGAAAATCGCGCTCGATCGAACGGAGCAGATCAGGCATATCTTCAGCAGAGTAAGTGAAGGGATATGTGCGGGCGTACGGTTCCACCGCGATGTCTTCTTCGCCGGTGGGTAGATGCTCCACCTCAGCCGTCGCGCGTACCTCCAAGGCATCGGAACTTTCGTCAAAGGTTGCGATCGCGACCGCGTTGCCGAATACGTCCTGAAGCCAGCGAAGCGACTTGGGTGGGGGATCAATATTGAGCGTCGCGGAAAGAACCCGCTGATCGTAACTTTCACGTGGCCGAACAAGTATACGGTGCTCGCCGAAATCGACATCCCGTCTGTAGCGGTATCGGGTGACATGGTTGATCGCTACGGTTGGCATCGGTGGTCCTGAGAAACGTACACTGCTAGAACGAGCGCTGACGTTCAGCCCGTCCCTCTTGAACTCGTCAGAACCTCAACCGGTCCAAATTATTTGTCATTCTTCATTGAGGGCCCCCCTTTTCCTGCTGATTGGCGATCATGCGGGTTCGTCAATCCCTCGAAGGCTTGGGGATCTTGGACTGTCCTTCCGCGACCGCGCCTGCATTGCGGGCGATGCCAGACACGGCTAGATGTGAGGCCAGTGACTACGATATGGACGTTGCCCGGATTGCCGCCATCAAACTGGGATCGGAGATTTCGAACAGGATACTTTGATGAGCTTTTCTTCAGGAGGACAGCTTAAAGCAGTTATCTTTCTGTCTTAGGGACAGTTTTCATGCCTGCGCCATACCCGGGGCCGGATCAGAATCTCGCACAAAAACATTGTTCCGACCGCGCGCCCTTGCATCGTACAGCGCGAGATCCGACCGCCGACATAGATCCGAAAGCTGGTCGGTTGGCTGAAGTTGTGTCAGGCCAAAAGAGGCAGTGATTGCTCTCACGCTATCCAGCCGTCCGGGCAAGTTCTGCGAAATGGTCTCTCGTATGCTTTCCGCAATCCGAAAAGCCTGTGTCGGGTTCTTTCCGGAGAGCAAAATAGCGCATTCCTCACCGCCTCCACGCGATTGAATAGATTCGCGTGCTATCGCACCATCAACACCGGAACCTTGACCGTGCGAGCCATCTCGGTCGTCGTGCTGCCCACGATCATGCGGCGGATTGGCGAATGGCCATAGGCGCCCATGAGGAGTAGCGCGCGGTCGGTCGAGGCTACCACCCCCGGGATGACCTTTTCTGCTTTTCCGCGTTCCATGACCGAGGTTACCGGGTGGTCGGATGCGAAGGCCGCCTCAGCCTTTTCCAGTTGTCCGCGTTTCGTCTCAGCCTCCGCTTCAGCCATCACAATGGTCACGGGCAGTCCGTCGAACAGCGGAGAATTCGCGAGCCGCTCCAGCGCACGTTCGGCAGCCGGGCTGGCGTCGTAGGCAAAGACGATATGCTTAGGTTCCGAATACTCCCGCGAGGCGACCAGCACAGGCTTGGCGCTGGCCCTGACCACGCGCTCGATAATCGAGCCGATGTGGTCTGAGGCATATTCGTGCCCGACGCCGCGTTTGCCCATCACGACGACGCGAGCATGGTCTTCGCGCTCCAGGATCGTCTCGATCACTCCACCATGGCGGTGCAGCGTCGAGATATCGGTAATGCCCGCCTCGCGCAGAAGCTGTTCTCCTGCAGCCAGAAGCACGCGGCCTTTCTCGATTTCGGTGCGGCTGCCTTCTTCAGATAGACGGACGAGCTGTTCCATCAGTTCGCTCTTGACGCCCAGACCGATGGCGCCCGACAGGTCCTTACGCGCCGTGATCGGATCCTGCTTTTGAACGACATGAAGCAGTTCGACCGGCAGTGACAGCCGCCTGGCAGCCCATCCGGCATAGCCGCAAACACTGGTGGCATAAGCCGAGGCGTCAATCGCCGCGAGGACGTTTTCCATTGCTGTCTCTCCCATCAGTGTCCTCCCAGCTGCGCTTCGGCGCCGGGTTTGTCATGGATAGCATAACGCTCGATCATGGCGGCGCTCGCATCGTTCATGCCGAGGATTTCGACGCTTGTGCCTTCGCGGCGGAACTTGAGGATCGCCTTGTCGAGCGTACCCACAGCCGAGATGTCCCAGAAGTGAGCCCGGCTCACGTCGATCACCACCCGATCGAGCACTTCTTTATAATCGAAGGCTTCCACGAACCGATCGGAGGAGGCGAAGAACACTTGCCCTTCGATGCGATAGGTCCGTGTCGTTCCGTCCAGTGACAGCTCGGTATCGACCGTGAACAGCCGCTTGACCTTGCTGGCGAAAAACAGGCCCGAAAGGATGACACCTGCCAGAACGCCCTGCGCAAGGTCGTGCGTCCAGACGACGACCACAACGGTAACGACCATGACAACCGAAGACTGCCATGGATGATGCCGGATATCCTTGATCGAGCGCCATGAGAACGTTCCGATGGAAACCATGATCATCACCGCTACCAGCGCGGCCATCGGGATGATTGCTACCAGCGGACCCAGGACTAACAATAGAAACAGAAGGAATGCACCTGCCGTAAAGGTCGATAGCCGTGTCTCACCGCCCGACTTAACGTTGATGACCGATTGGCCGATCATCGCGCAGCCACCCATACCTCCGAGGAAGCCGGTGAAAAAGTTGGCGATACCCTGACCCTTCATCTCCTGCTGCTTGTCGGAACCCGTATCGGTTAGATCGTCCACGATCTGTGCGGTCAACATGGATTCTAGCAGGCCGACGGCCGCCATCGTAGCCGAATAGGGCAGGATAATTTGCAGTGTTTCAAGAGTGAACGGCACGTCAGGGATGAGCCAAGATGGCAGCGAAGAGGGCAGTTCACCCATATCGCCCACCGTGCGCACATCCATGCCCATGTAGTATACGATCGCAGTCAGGATCACGATGGCGATCAGAGGCGAAGGAACAGCCTTGGTTAGACGTGGCAGCAGATAGATGACTGCCAGACCCGCCGCGACCAGCGCATAGGTCAATATCGGCACGCCAGTTAGTTCAGGAAGCTGTGCAATGAAGATCAGGATCGCGAGAGCATTGACGAAGCCGGTAATTACTGAGCGCGAGACATACTGCATAAGCAGGTTTAGACGGAGGAACCCCGCGATAACCTGGATAATGCCCATCAAAATCGTAGCAGCGAAGAGATACTCAACTCCATGCTGCTGGATTAGCGGCAAGACCAAGACTGCGATTGCTGCTGTAGCCGCCGAGATCATGCCTGGGCGACCGCCTACGAGCGAGATGATCACTGCGATCGAGAAAGAGGCGTAGAGACCGACGCGCGGATCGACCCCGGCGATAATCGAAAAGCCGATTGCCTCGGGAATAAGCGCAAGCGCAACGACGATACCAGCGAGAATATCTCGCCGGGGATTGGAAAGCCATTCG
>CAYPGL010000084.1:0-7024 GCA_964410035.1 uncultured Qipengyuania sp.
GCGCTGTACGCCGACCGCGCGGAGGACGCCGATCTCGCCGCGTCGTTCGGCCGTACTCATCAGCATGACGTTGAAGATGCTGACGCCCGCCACCAGCAGCGAGATGGAGGCGAGTCCGAGCAGGAACGCGTTCAGGAGCGCGAAGAACTCCGCGATGACGTCGAGGATGCTGGAGAGTTCGTCGGGTGGGCCATGCTGCGGATTGGGTGCGGGAATCACCACCTGCTCCGCCCCTCGCCTCCGCTTGAGATAGGGATGCACCATGTCGCCCTGGATCGGACCTGGCCGCACGATGGCGACCTGGATGACGAGGTCGTAGAACTCGCGCGGCCTCAATCTTGGAAGCATGTTCATCTGCGCGCGGCTTTCGACCTGAAATACACCCAGCGAGTCCCCTTTGCGCAGCATGGCGTAAGTTTCCGGATCCTCACGCGGGACGCTCGCCAGCGTGAGCGTGCGGCCATGATGATCATCCAGCAGATCGAGGCATTTACGAATGCAGGTCAACATCCCCAGCGCCAGCACGTCCACCTTCAGGATACCCAAAGCTTCGATATCGTCCTTGTCCCACTCGATGAAACTCCGGTCGGGCATGGCACCATTGCCCACCGGCACCGTTTCGGTGAGCGCACCCTCGGTGAGGATGAAACCGCCGACATGTTGCGACAAATGGCGCGGCATTCCAATCATTTGCTTGGTCAGTTTCAGAACACGCTTCAAATGCGGATCGGTTACATCCATGCCCGTTTCGGCAGCGTGCTTCTCGCTGATTTCGCGGCCCCACCCACCCCATACCGTCTTGGCGAGCGCCGCCGTCACGTCTTCGGTCAGCCCCATTGCCTTGCCCACTTCGCGGATCGCCATGCGTGGACGGTAATGGATCACCGTAGCGCATAGCCCGGCGCGGTGGCGGCCGTATTTGCGGTAGAGGTACTGGATCACCTCTTCACGCCGTTCATGCTCGAAATCGACATCGATATCGGGCGGCTCCTTGCGGTCTTCCGAGATGAAGCGGTCGAACAATAGCTGGTGCTGCGCCGGGTCGACATTGGTGATGCCAAGACAATAGCAGACCGCCGAATTGGCCGCGCTGCCGCGCCCTTGACACAGGATCGGCGGGTTGACCTTGTTACGCGCGAAATCGACGATGTCCTTGATGGTCAGGAAATAGCGCGCCAAATCCATCTTGCCGATCAGCGCCAGTTCCTTGTGCAGCGTTTCGTGCACGCTATCGGGCACACCCGCCGGATAGCGCCACTCGGCTCCCTGCCACGTCTCGCTTTCCAGATAGTCTTGCGGCTCCACCCCCCCGGGGTAGAGCTCTTCGGGATACTCATATTTCAGCTCGTCGAGACTGAAATTACAGGCATCGGCCACCTCGCGCGCGGCGGTGATGGCATGCGGCCAACGCGCGAACAGGCGGATCATGGTCTCGGGCGGCTTCAGATACCGCTCGGCATTACCGTGGAGCAGATGTCCGGCCCGCGCTACGGTTGTCTTGTGCCGGATTGCGGTCATCACGTCCTGCAAAGGGCGACGCTCGGGCTTGTGATAATGAACATCGTTGGTGGCCAGGATGGAAAGTCCGTTCGCCTTGGCCAGCGCATCGAGCCGCTCGATCCGCGCGACATCGCGGCCGGTGTAAAGATAGGCTGCGGCGATATGGCGCATGCTAGGCAGTCCTGTAACAAGATGCGGAAATATCTCTTCGAAAGGCGCCGTGACATGATCCTGCAATTGCTCGCCGCCCAGCCCCACGACATTGCTCCCCCAGGCCGGAACCGTGAAGTGCTGCGCGAGATCAGGCGGCGGGATGAGGACCAGTTGCACGCCTCTGCTGTGCGCGGTGAGCATGGAGAGCGAAATGTCGCATTCGCCCTTCTCTTGCCATTCGCCGGAGAGCGTGCGCATCCGTCCCGCCGAGATCAGGCGGCATAAACGACCGTAAGCCGCGCGGCTTTTCGGATAAGCGAGGAAACTAACTCCTTCGACCGTCTCGATCCGGCAGCCAATGCAGGGTTTCAACTTGAGGGTCTTCGCTTCGGTATGAATGCGCACCACGCCTGCCATGGTGTTGGCATCGGCGATCCCGATTGCATCATAACCCAGTGCGCGCGCCTGCAGCACGAGATCTACGGCATCCGAGGCGCCGCGCAGGAAGCTGAAGCATGAAACGAGACCAAGTTCCACGAAAGGTGCACGCCGAGGCGCGTCAATTGAACCGGGATCTATTTCGATCCGGCGTTTGTCGGGAGTAAGCGCACTTTCGGGCACGTCACTCCACCAGTTCCTCTAATCTTTCCTTTACAGCAGCAAGGTCGGCGCGAAACAGCTGCTTCTGCTTGGCCTTGGCCTCGCCATCTAGCCGTAGCAGATAGGATGGATGAGTGGTGATCCACAGTTCGCTGCCATCTTCCAAAAGATGCGGTTCGCCACGCGCCTTGGATATGCTGACAGTTTTTCCCAAAAGGCTACGAGCCGCGCTTGCCCCCAAGGCGAGGACAACCTTGGGCTGGACGATTTCACGCTCTCCCTCCAGCCACCAACGGCAGGTATCGATCTCCTTAGCAGTCGGGGACTGGTGCACCCGCCGTTTGCCGCGCTGTACATATTTGAAATGCTTGACGGCATTGGTGACGTAAGTCTGGCTACGATCAATTCCCGCTTCGACGAGATAGCGGTCAAGCAGTTGTCCTGCAGGCCCCACGAAAGGTTTGCCGGCCAAGTCTTCCTGATCGCCCGGTTGCTCGCCTACCACCATTAGAGTGGATCTCTTCAATCCTTCCCCAGGCACGGCTTGGTTCTCAAGACTTCCAATCGGGCATTTACGACACTGATGGATCGCTTTCTCTATACCCCTGAAGGTATCAGGACGCTTCTCAAATTCCATTTCGCCGGCTTTAACCATAGCGGCCTCCCGCTTCTGTGCGCCCGCCACCAGCTCGGGAATAAGCGCGGCTTCGGGCATGTTTTTCCAGTACTTCTTGGGCATCTCCTTGAGCATGGCCCCGATCTTCAAACGCGCCGGATTGAAGATCGATGCGTAATATGTGCGCCACAGATCTTCCATTGGATCACCCCCCGGTGCGTCGTTACGCTGCGCAGGCGGACCTTCGGACATGGTCTCTCCATCCCAGTGCAGGCTGCCGCGCGGAGTCAAGATCGACCAGCGCATGTTGGCAAAGCGCCGCATGAAGAAGCCCGCATTGGCGCGCAGGATGTGATGCTCGGGCTCGAACCAGGCGACGTAATGCTCGCCTGCTTCCTCCTCTTCGCTTTCCACCAGCCGGAAGCGAACGAAGGCGTGTAGCTTGTGGCTGTCGCGCCGAACGCTCTTGTCGAGTTCTTCTACCCGCCGAACATCGGAATCGGCCTTGTCCTCCATGATGCCGGGATTGGCCTGCAGCCGCCACAGAAGACGATAGAGCACTGCAAAACGTTGGGTATCGGAATGAAGCATGGCGTTGCGCGCCAGCTGCACAAAGCGGCGATTTGCGCGAACGAAGGGCGCATTGTTGGGCGGCACAGGCATCCTCCGTTCCCCATGCGCAAAGAGATCACCGCTGCCGCCCGGCTCTACCCAGGCGATCCGGTCGGGCGGCACGTCGCACTGGACCAGCGCACGCGCTTTCTCGCGCCAGAAGTCAAAATTGTCCGCTTCGGGCAGATGCACCACGTAATAGGTGCCGAAATTGACGTGCTGGAGCGCGGTCATGCTGCAAACAGCTCCAGCTGTTCGGTCTTTGGCGCAAGCAGGCTGCGCAAGTCGGCGCGGTCGGTCAGCATCACCGGTCGCCAGTCCACAGTGCAGATGAAAGGTCGCACCTTGGTGATCGACTGGGTGAGCAGCGCCACATCGTCGAGCCTCAGCGCGCGGTGGCGTCGGCTCGCCAATATCTTGGCCACCGCTTTCACTCCGAGGCCCGGCACACGCAGCAACTGCTCCTTGATCGCCCGATTTACATCGACCGGGAACGCCTCACGGAATTTCAGCGCCCAGGCGAGCTTGGGATCGATATCGAGCGGCAGGTTCCCGTCCGCGTCGGTCGCCTGCATGACCTCCGATGGTTTGTATCCATAGAAGCGCATCAGCCAGTCCGACTGGTAGAGCCGGTGTTCGCGGATCAGCGGCGGCCGCTTCAAAGGCAGTACCGCGCTCGCATCGGGAATCGGTGAGAAGGCACTGTAATAAACGCGGCGCAGGCGGAATTTGTCGTAGAGTCGGCTTGCCTTGCCCACGATATCGGCATCGGTCGCGGCGTCGGCGCCGACAATCATCTGCGTTGATTGGCCCGCGGGAGCGAAGCGCGGTGCGTGCTTGAACCTCTTGCGCGCGTCTTTCGCTTCGGCAAGGTCCGATCTCACCTTGCCCATAGCGCTTTCAATCTGGCGTGCGTCCTTGTCGGGCGCGAGGCGGGTGAGACCGCTGTCGGTCGGCAGTTCGACATTGATCGAGACGCGGTCGGCATAAAGCCCCGCCTGGTGAACGATCTCCGCATCCGCTTCGGGGATGGTCTTGAGGTGGATGTAGCCGCGAAAATCATGCTCCTCGCGCAATATCCGGGCGACCTCGACGATCTGCTCCATCGTGTGGTTCGAGTTCTTTACGATGCCCGAGGAGAGGAACAGGCCCTCGATATAGTTGCGCCGGTAGAAGGCGAGCGTGAGGTCGACCACTTCCTGCGGAGTGAAACGCGCGCGCGCCACGTTCGAGCTCTTTCGGTTGACGCAGTAATGGCAGTCGAACACGCAGTGATTGGTCAGCAATATCTTGAGTAGAGAGATGCAGCGACCATCGGGCGCATAGGCGTGACAGATACCCATCCCCTCGGTGGAACCTATACCCTTACCACTGAGACTGTGCTTCTTCGCTGTGCCGGAAGATGCACAGGAAGCATCGTATTTCGCAGCATCCGCGAGAATTTCGAGCTTCTGGAGAACAGTGTGCGAGGCCATTTGTTCACTATACGTTCCGCTGCAGGATTCGCAAATATCAAAAGGCATATGAGAGAGACGAGTCATTCTTTAATGCTGTATAAAGCATGTGATCAAAATCCGTCTTAACCATTCCAAGGCAGGTTCTGCCGGCGTTAAGAAGGACAAGTGCTTGGCCCTATTTCAGAAATCATCCGCGCTTAAGCAGGGCGAGCGTCGTACCGTGCAGCGATACACGGTCGATTGCGCCGCCAAGCTCAAAATGCCCGGGGGGGATCGTGAAGGCCGACTGTCGGATCTTTCTGAAGCGGGTGCGCGCTTCGATACGCATAACCCGCCGCAGAAAGGCGTGTCAGGTCTGCTGGTATGGGGCGATCACGAATTTTTCGGCAAGGTCGCTTGGGCGAACGAAAACAGCTGCGGTATGATCTTCGAACGTTCCATCCCGCCATCCATCGTGGAAAGCACTTGCGAGATCGTGGAAGTGCAGGCCGGTCCGGTGGCGAATTTCGGCAACATTCCCGTTGCCAAGCGAGGGCGGCGGGCCTCCCTCGTCTCTCGTGACAGCTGACACGTTCAGCCCGGCGCAACCTCGTCTGCTGCACTGCCGGTGACGGAGGCAAGTTAATGAAATCTTTCGTTACCGCCAGCTTGGCGCTGTCGGCCCTGCCCTGTGCTTTATCCGCGCAGGACTACCCCGCTGACAATGAGAACCGCGATACAGCCCCCGAACGCTGTGTCGCTGCAACAACGCTCGTGCCTCCGTTCAACAATACACCCGGCGCCCTCGAACAATCGCGTGTTGCGGCGACCACGGTCGAGAGCATCCGCCATCGTCGCGGTGAGGCAGCTTATCGCGTGTGCAAGACCAGCGCAGTAGCTCCGGAAATTTCTGAGGCCCAAGGCATTGACGAAAAGCCAGTGACCGACGAGGAAATGCGCGAGCTCGATCCCGAAGGCGCGCCCGTCGACTAAGCGCATAACCCCTGCAGATACCAGTCGGGCGCGCCGCCGCGCCCGTCACCCACGATCCCGAGCCGGTAGATCCAGTAGCGCCGACCGCGTTGGTCCTCGATCCGGTAATAGTCGCGCAACCGCGTTGTCCCGCGTTCGCGCCACCATTCGGGTGCGATGCGTTCAGGGCCTTCTACGCGCGCAACTTCATGTACTTCGCCCCGCCAGCGGAAGCGCCGCGGATAGCCGTCGGGCGTGGCGTAGAGCACTGCGATCTTCTCAGCCTTGTCGAGCAGCTTCAGGGGGCGCTTGTGAAATGCCAATTGTCCTTGGCTCGCCGGTTCTGGCTCGAGAGGTTTCATCCAGCGCTGGGCGCGTTCGGGGATATGGCTGGCGAACGGTGCCGGACGACTGACCGCCTGCGGGCCGAGCCGCACGCTCAGTCGGTCAACCAGGGCCGAAAGGGAGATGCCATGATTTTCCGCCGCTGCTTCGATATCATTCTGTCCCAGTGCAAGCGGTTCTGCCCAACTGGCGCGCAGGCGCAGCATCTCAATCCCGAAGCCTGCATCGATGTGGTCGAGTTTGCTCGCGAAGAGGCGGACGATATGCTCCGTCTCGCGCGTGGCGGCGGCGAGTTCGAGACGACGTACCACCACCTCGCCATCGACGCGCCACAGACCCAGTTCGAGGCGACGTGCGCCCTCACCTCTCCCTTCGAGTTCCCGCGCCATGTCTTCCGCCAGATCCACCACCACCTGATCGAGCAATTGCCTGTGGCGGATCGGCTCCAACAGGCGGCGTTGGACCAATGGCACCTGCTGCGGGACTACGGGCAGCAGCGGTTCTGGCACCCGGCCGAGCAGCTGATCCAGCCGGACAAGCGGGTTCGCAGCCGGAGACCTGCGATTGCGGAATCGCCGCTGGATCGCATCGCGTCCGATCGTAGTGAGTTCACCCAGTTTCTTGAGACCCAGCCGACGCAGCACGGTTACGACGTCCTGATCGAGGCGTAGCGCCGCGACGGGCAATTCGCCCAGTCGCACTTCAGCATCCTCCCCGCTGTCGAGGATCGTGCCAGACGCAGCGTAATGCGATAATGCCCAAGCTGCTCCGGCCGTCGGCCCGATGGCAC
>CAYPGL010000085.1:0-7024 GCA_964410035.1 uncultured Qipengyuania sp.
AGCGGCATCGGCGCGGCGATGATCGGCTGGTTCGGAACGGCGATGCTCTGCTACGTCACGCCCAAGGAGCACCTCGGCCTGCCCGACCGCGACGACGTGAAGGTCGGCGTCGTCACCTACAAGCTGGCCGCCCACGCGGCGGACCTCGCAAAGGGCCACCCCGCAGCCAAGGTCCGCGACGACGCGCTGTCCAAGGCTCGCTTCGAATTCCGCTGGCGCGACCAGTTCAATCTCAGCCTCGATCCCGACACGGCCGAGCAATATCACGACCAGACCCTTCCCGCGGAAGGCGCCAAGACCGCGCATTTCTGCAGCATGTGCGGGCCCAAGTTCTGCAGCATGAAGATCACGCAGGAGGTGCGCGAATTCGCCGCGAAGCAAAATTCGGACAGCTATCTGGCGAGCGAGAACATCAAGCGCGAGACTAGTGCTGAAGAGGCCGAGGAGGCGCGCGAGGGGATGGAGGACATGAGCCGCGTTTACAACGAAACCGGGCGCGAGCTTTATATTGGGCAGGGGGAACGCGAGCGGGATTAATCCGCGCGCTGCCCGTCAGGGATTGACCGCGCGGGGGAAAGGGCAGACACCCCCGCGCAGGCCGCGCCTCCATGGAAGAGGACTCATGCCATGTCCGCTACCCGCCTGCTGCAAATCCTGCTCGTCGCCTTCGGGGCGGTGTTCTGTCTGATCTGGCCGCTTTCCATCGTCTGGCCTTCGGGCTGGATGTGGCACGAAGGGCCCGCGATGGCTTCGCAATATTACATGATGATCGTGGGTGTCTATGCCACGTTGGGGGCGTTCCTGATCGCCGCCGCGCGCGATCCGCTCGCCCATTCCTCGCTGATCTGGTTCGCCGCCATCTCCAGCGCGGTCCACGCCGCGATCATGGCGCTGCAGTCCTTTGCCGAACCGATGCACCGCGGCCATTTGCTGGGCGACGTCCCCGCGCTGCTGCTTGTGACGCTGGCCTTTGCCGTGCTGCTGCCGAAGGCCCAGCGCGAGGGTGCGATTGGCGAAGTCAAGGCGGCTTGAGAGGGCGAATAGCCGGGCGAACGATCCCCCCGGCGAACCCCTCAGGGCTCGCAAGGACGGGCCGATGCCGTACAGTTGAAGAGCAACCCCACGCGGTTGCAGCTCAGCGATCGATCTTTCGCCTTGTCCCAATTGCCCCAGCTATCCGGATGGACTTTCTGAGCGGCCGCCATCCAACCCACCTGCGCACTCAGCATGCCCCCCTTTCGGGTAACCGCGGCCATGCGCGTGGACGTGATCTTCGCTCCGCATTGCCTGGCTCCCTTTCCGGTCGACGAGTTCGGCTTGCTTGTACCGGCGGGCTTTCCGTCCGAATTCGGCTTCGTTTCGGAGGCCGGCTTGGCCGGCGGCGCGCCGCCGCCCGAGCTAGGCTTGCCCACATTTTCCCGGCCATGCACCGGTTCTTCAGCGAGAGCCCGAGAGATTTTGTCCGCAGCGGCAATTCCTCGATCCAGACCTTCCTTGCGGAGGCAAGGCATTTCGGAGCAGCACCCACCAATAAGCTTGCCTGAATTCGACAGACATTAGTTGAGTTGAGGCTGAAGATGGTTCTGGCCCAGCCGGACCAGCGCCTCGGCCAGCGCCGTATCGGTTTCCTCGGCTCCCTTGGCTAAGTCCTGGAGAGCCTCCACAGCCTCTCGTTTCCCCAGTCTTTCCGCTAGCACGATGGCAGTCTCGTAGCTGACCCGCTGCGATTGCTTGCCTTTCCTGAGCGCGCCTGCCAGCGCGATATCGCGCAAGGGGCCGCGTTCGATGGTATCGGCATCGTTGTCCGCATCGTCAAGAATCGCGCGCAGCCAGATGTTTTCCGTATTACCGGCTTCTTCATCGAAGCTTCGGATGATCCGGGCGAGCCTATCCCGCTGCTGCGCGCTGCGAGCAGCGTCCCGCTCGACGATCATGCGCATTCTCTCGTCTGTGCAATGATCTCGCACGGTCCACAACCGCTCGTCCATCGCGCATTCGCCGTCATGCAGGTCCTGCAGAGCCATGATGAGGAGCGCGAGCGGGGTTCCGACGTTGTCCATTCTTCGTCCTTTCCTTCGATGTAACGGGAAGGAGCAGATTTCTTTCCGCAGTGCACCAGATCGGCGCTGCAAGGGCCGAGGCGTCCGCTAGCCAGCCGCACGTTGGCAGCAACCCGATCCAGAGATGTCGCAGCTCGCAGAAAAGGAATCGTGGTTCCGAGTGGATGCCTCCCTATGTGGTCGGCGGCACGCTGCGGCCTGCTTGTTTTCGGCAAGTCCCGGAACTAGGAAGCCCCCATGTCCGCAGACTGCTGTTCCTCCAAATCCAAAGAACTGGAAAAGCTCGCGCGCCAGGCCGACCAGCGGCGGGTGCTCGTGATCGTACTGGTGATCAACGCGGTGATGTTCCTGGCGGAATTCGGCGCAGGCGTGATCGCCGGATCTGCCGCGCTGATGGCGGATGCGTCGGACATGCTGGGCGATGCGATCGTCTATGCGGTCAGCCTCTATGCGCTGGCGCGCAGCGACCGGTGGAAGGCCGGGGCGGCGATGCTCAAGGGCGTGGTCATCCTTGGCCTTGGGATCGGCATCGCGGTCAATGTCGCGCTGAAGATCCAGAGCGGGGTGCCGCCGTCCTCCATGCTTATGCTGGTGTTCGGCAGCCTCGCACTGGTCGCCAATCTCGTGTGCTTCCGCCTGCTCACCCGCTTCCGCCACGAGGATTTGAATATGGCAAGCACGTGGGAATGCTCGCGTAACGATTTGATCAACAACACTGGCGTGATCCTCGCTGCAGGGCTGGTGTGGTGGCTCGCCTCGCCATGGCCCGACATCGTGATCGGCACCTTGATGGCGCTCATCTTCCTGCGCAGCGCCCTGGGGGTGTGTGGCGTGGCCGCCCCGCAGCTTCGCGCGGCCTGAGGGCAGGCCAGCGCACCCCCTCCGGATAAAGCGAGGCCCGCCGCGGAGAAATCCGGGGCGGGCCCGCACGTTGTTTAGTGCGCAAAATCAGGCTGGGGCGTTCGTCGTGCTGATATCTGCATCGGGCAGGGCGGCGAGGTCTTCTTCGCTCATGCCGGTCTGAACGTCCATATCGTCGCCATCGGGACGGGCGCTGAGACCGTCCATGGTCACTTCGACCCAGCGGTCGGGATCGGTGGCTTCCAGTTCGATGATCAGTCCGGCCACCGCGCCTGCCGCATCGCGGCGGACCGCCTTGATATCGCCGAGATCAGTGCCGTCGGCGGTGACGAGATCGGCATCGACCAGTTGCGCTTCGGTCATGCCGAGCGCGGCCTCTTCGTTACTGGCGGCATAGGCGCTCTGGTCGGCTTCCCTTTCCACCTGCGCTTCCACCCGGTCAGCTTCCTGCTCGGCCGGGGTTTCGCCGCAGGCCGCGATCAGGGCGCAGGCGACGGCAAGGCTGGCAAAAGCGGTCTTGGGATGGTGCATGAATGATCCTTTTCGTGTTCGTTCATCCGTTCAATGCGAGCGGCGGGCCCCCGTTCCGGACGGGGCGGCTCTTCGGACGTTCCCGCGGAACATTGGCGCGCGCCAGAGCTTGGTTGGGCAGGCACATCCCAACTCATGGAGAGCATCATGTCCGTTGCCAAAGTCACCGAAGTCATTTCCTCCTCGACCGAAAGCATCGAGGATGCCGTTCGCCAGGGGGTGAAGCGCGCCTCGAAGACGATCAGCGGCATCGAAGGCGTGTGGGTCAAGGATACCAAGGCGCAGGTCTCGAACGGCGAGATCACCGAATGGCGCTGCACGCTCAAGATCACCTTCGTGGTCAACGACTGACAGAAGCGGAAGGAGCGCGGGCGTGGCCGATCTCTACCTTAAGAACCTCGAATCCGAACGGCGCCAGCTGTGGGCGACATCGCGCCTGAAGGGCTTGCCCAAGGATACGCCCGAACGCCGCCGGATTGCCGAGATCGACGAGGCGATTGCCGCGCACAAGGCAAAGAAGGCCGACTGATCTGCGCTCAGCGCAAGGCCGTCAGCACCCGGTCGAGCGCTTGCAGGAAGCGCGATCTGTCGGCCTTAGAGAAGGGCGGCGGGCCGCCTCCGCTCGCCCCCAACGGGCCGTCCATCCCCGCGCGCAGGTCTTCCATGATCGCGCGCGTCGCGACGGCGCCGCCGATGCTTGCCGCGTCGAAGGTCTTGCCGTTGTGGGCGAGCACCTGCGCGCCCGCTTTCAGGCATCGCTCGGCCAGCAGTATGTCGGCGGTCACTACCACGGTACGCGGCCCGGCGGCCTGGGCGATCCAGTCGTCCGCAGCATCGAAACCGTCGGACACGACCACCCGGTGCACCCGCTCGCTTACCGGCACGCGGAAGAAGGAGTTGCTGACCACGCGCACCTCCGCCTCAAAACGTGTGGCGACGCGGTAAATCTCTTCCTTCACCGGGCAGGCGTCGGCATCGACCAGTATCGTTACGGGGCCGGCGGTAGAGGTGTGGGCATCGGTCATGGCCCGCCCACCTAGCGCGCCTTCGCGGCGCGCTCCAGCTCTGGGCTTAGCTGTTCTTCATGTTCTCCAGCCCACGGATCGCACCGGGCTTGAGGCTGGGGTTGGAGGCGTTCTGCTTGGGCCCCTTGTCGGCTTTCGGCTTGCGTGCTTCGCGGCTCTTGCGTTGTTGACCCTTGGCCATGTTCGGTTCCAATAAGGGCGGAATGCCCCGCGCGGTCCATACGCCCTTTTGGGCGAACGACCGCATCAATTCGCGGAAGATGCACTATGACCCATTCGTTTAACTTCCTCGCCCCCGCCGCCGCGCTGGCCTGCATGTCCTGCGTTCAGGCCGATGGCGAACCGGCGGAGCCCGCGGCGGTCCTCTCCAGCGAGCGCGCCTGCTTCTCCTCGAGCCAGATCAACGGCTATTCGCAGGCGCCGGACGGGCCGTACGGCGACCGGCTCTACGTCAGGACGGGCGCTAGCGAACGCTTCCTGCTCGAGACCTGGGGGCCGTGCCCGGATCTCGACTGGACCTTTCGGATCGCCATCGATACCCGCTTCGCTGGCAATCTGTGCACAGGCGACACCGCCACCGTGTTCATCCCGAGCACCGCCAGCGGAATGACGACGCGCTGCACCGCCCGGATCCTCGGCAAGGTGGCAGATTGACGGCTGCCGTCAGGTTCGCGACGAATGATTAGGTAAACTGGCCTAGGCGTGCTACTAAGCATTCGCTGACGTCGAAATTTGCGACGGACTTCGGATTTTGACGACCGCCGCTTGCTGTTCGCAGCCCCGGCGTAAACCAGACGACGACTTCCTTTCTTCGGACGACCTTACGCACGACCGCACCGCATGTCGCGGAGCGGCAAATACTCGTTCTCGAAAGGAACACCACATGGCCAAGACTGGCACCGTAAAATTCTTCAACGCCGACAAAGGCTATGGTTTCATCCAGCCCGACGACGGTTCGGCAGACAGCTTCGTGCACATCAGCGCCGTGCAGGCCGCAGGCATGCAGACGCTCGATAAGGAGCAGCGCCTCAACTACGAAGTCGAGCAGGGACGTAATGGCAAGGAAAGCGCCATTAACCTGTCGGCTGCCGACTGACGCGAATACTCGACGTCGCGCACCATGGTCGGAAAGCCCGGTCATGGTGCGCGGCATCTTTCAGTTTTCCTTCGGAGCCCGCGAATATGAGCCAGACCTACGAATTCTATTCCGCCCGCGCGGAAGAAGCCGCCGCCGATGCGAAGGCCGCGGAACTGGCCAATGTGCGCGATCGCGCGCTTCGGTCCGAAAAGACCTGGCGGGGCCTCGCCGAACAAGCGCGCTCCGTTGCAGAACAGCGCCGTAAGCTCGAGCGCGAGAAGGCTGCCGAGCGGTTGGCGCTGAACGCGGTTACTACCTGACCGGATGACGGCCGCCGCCCCAGCGCGGGCCGTGCTTTAGACTATCAATGCTTTGCTAGCGGGAGGGGTCAACCCTTACCGCCCTTCGTCGTGCCAAGAGAAATACGCTGCGCGCTATTTCCTCGTCGGAATCGGGAAACCGAACCTCGGGCGGTCCGTTGATCCGGCAAGGCATAGAAGGAGAAAAGCGCCATGCAGGTCCAGTTCAATTCCGATAGCAGTGTCATGGGTACTGAGAACGTCGCCGAGCGTATCGAGGCTAGCGTCCGCAGCAAGCTCGTCCGGTTCGAGGAGCGCCTGACACGGATCGAGATACATGTGCGCGATGAAAACGGTGCCAAGGGCGGGGGTGACGATAAGGCCTGTACAATCGAGGCCCGCCCGCGCTCAGGTAAACCGATCAGCGTTACCGGTCATGCTGCCAAGGTGGACGACGCGGCTCGCAAGGCGGCCAATACTCTCGTGCAGCGGCTTGAGCGGACCTTTGGCAAGGAGCAGCGCCACGGCCACGATCCTCGCCCGGAAAAGGTTCTCTAGAGGCCTGGCATCCGCCGGGTCGCGTGAGCGCATTCGCCAACCCTTCGCGGATCAGCGGTAGATAAAATCGTGCAGCACTATGTCTCGCGATTGGAAATCGTCTCCGATGCCGTTTATCCGATCGACAAGCAGGCGGACCACCATGACGATAATCGCGGGAATCGCCGATGAGGCGAAGGCACCCGCGACCGCGCATCGCAATCGCAATTCCAGTACGAAAAAGCCGATCAGGATCCCCGTGGCAGGGATACGCCCGAACCACATCGGCCAGCGACGGTCGGAGATCATCGCTATGCGAACCCTGATTGCGAGCAACAGGAGGTAAGGGAGGCGCACGGTCAAGATTTTGCGCATACGCACGGCGGACCTTTTACTGGCTGACACCCATCGCCACATTCTCGCCTTTATCGGAACTTCGCGGGTAGCGTGACGTTGGGGGAGGTGAGGGCGCGCGGTGAGAGCATCGCCCAAGGCGTCACTCCCGCGATACCGCCTATTCCGGCTTATCCATTCTCAAGGAACGATACGATATGAACAAGTTTACCGTTGTGCTCGCTTCTGCCGCCTCGCTGGCTATCGCCGCCTGCGCGGAAGAAACCGCGGAGCCGACCG
>CAYPGL010000086.1:0-6935 GCA_964410035.1 uncultured Qipengyuania sp.
CTAGAGCATGAGTGACGATGTCGGATCCCACGAATTCGTTCTCCGACTTCGATAGGATTCTTGCAACGTCCAGTGCGACATTCCCCATTCCGATCACCACCGCGTGGCGGCCCGTCAGCTTGGGGTCTAGGTCCGCGAATAGGGGGTGGCCGTTGTACCATCCGACGAAGGCGGCACTGCCGAAGATATTAGCAAACTCCTCTCCCGGGAGGCCCAAAGCACGGTCATGCGGGGCTCCGGTGGCGAGGATCACCGCGTCGTAGAGGTCCTGCAATTCCGTAATCGACACATCCTGACCGACCCTTACGTTGCCGACAAAACGGACTTCTTCCGAAAGCGCGGTCTTCTCGTAACGCACCGAAACCTTTTTAATCGATTGGTGATCTGGCGCTACACCGGTCCGTATAAGACCATACGGGACGGGTAGGGAGTCGAACACGTCGACCCGCACATCCTCTTTCCATTGCTTGCCCGCGGCCTCGGCTGTGTAATATCCGGCCGGACCCGATCCGACGATAGCGATGTGACGCATATACGGCCCTCTCCGAACGAGCACCATGGCGTGTAGGTAAAGGCATGGCAAGCGGGCGCGAGCCGCGAAGCATCCTTCAGACGTAATGCTTATTCGTTTGGTAAGAAAATCTACTTATCTTCTTACTCATTGGATTTACAATTCGGCAGCGTGCACAGGGCGAAAGTCCGAGACTGGGAAACGGATGGCGGGATTTTTCTCGAGAGGATCGAGAGCGCAGACATTCGACTCTGACGAGGCGGCAGTCGTGCCGATCTCGCAGGACGACCTCGTACGCCGTGTCGAATTGCTCGATAGCTTCGAAAATTCAGGCTTGGGCTGGTTCTGGGCAACCGACCAGCATGGCCGGATGATTTACTTGTCTCAAAACGCCCAGTCTCGCTTGGGGCTTGGAGACAAAGCGGTCATCGGTAAGCAACTTACCGAAATCTTTCAGAGCGAAGATGCCGAGAAGGCGGATGGTGACGGAGAGCGCCCACTGGCTTACTACCTTGGTGCCCGCAATTCTATCGTCAAATTACCGGTCAAGGTTGCCGCGTCTGCCGAGAACCTGATTTTGGAAATTGCCGGCAAGCCACAATTCGACGCTCAACACAATTTCTGCGGTTATCGCGGTAGCGCCAAGGACATTACCAAGACTCATGAAAGCCAGCGCGACGCAAAGCGTCTCGCGCAGTATGACGCGCTTACTGGCCTCGCGAACCGGCACCGCATAAATAAGCGACTGGATTCAGCTCTCAACAAATATCGCAGCGACAAACGTGTCTGCGCACTGATGATGCTGGATCTCGACCGCTTCAAGCAAGTTAACGATACGCTTGGTCACCCTGCGGGGGATGAGCTCCTCAAGCAGGTTTCCGGCCGACTTTGCCAGATTTTCGGAAACAAGGGCGAGATAGGGCGTCTGGGTGGCGACGAGTTTCTCATCATGCTGCCCGACGTGGACGATCGCGGGGAACTCGGCGAACTGGGTGCGCGTGTTATTCAGATGATCGCGCAGCCCTATTCCATCAACGGTTTGCGCGCCATTATTGGCCTCTCTCTCGGCATTGCGATTGCGCCCTTTGACGGTCTGAATGCCGAAGATTTGGTGCAGGCCGCCGATCTGGCGTTGTATGCGGCCAAGGGCGGGGGACGTGGCCAGTATCGCTTCTATTCGCGCGGGTTGCAGGAAGGCGCGAAGCTTCGTCGGCAGCTCGAAGAAGACTTACGTGACGCGCTGATTAAGGATGAGCTGGCGATGCATTACCAGCCTATTGTGAAGGCCAGCGATTACAAATTGTCTGGATTTGAGGCCCTCATTCGCTGGGAGCATCCAGAGCGTGGATTCGTTTCGCCTGAAATCTTCATTGCGTGCGCAGAAGATATCGGAATGATCGGGCAGATAGGCGAGTGGGCTTTGCACAAGGTATGTGAGCAGGCCTCGCAATGGCCAATCGAATTACGAGTTTCGGTGAATGTTTCGCCGACCCAGTTCGCAAGCAGTGACTTCGTCCAGATGGTGCAAAGGGCATTGCAAAAGTCGGGTCTCGCACCGGATCGGCTCGAGCTGGAAATCACCGAAAGTGTTTTCGCCGGGGACGACGATCTTACGCGTAAAATTTTCAATGCATTGAAAGATCTTGGTATACGCCTCGCGCTTGATGACTTTGGCACGGGTTACTCTTCGCTGAGCTATTTGCGGAATGCACCTTTCGATAAGATAAAGATCGATCAGAGCTTTGTTCGCGGATCGACCGAAGAAGGGAATAACAATTCGGCCATCATCAGCGCGATTGTCAGCTTGGCTGACGCACTGGGGATGGAGACAGTCGCCGAAGGAACCGAGAGCAAGGACGAGTTAGCGTTAGTCAAGAAGCGGGGTGCCAGCCACATTCAGGGCTTCATATTCTCTCCGCCTATAGTTCATGAAGAAGCTCTCCAACGTCTTGCCAAAGGTCAATTGATCTACGAGCCGCGTGGACCCGAAAAGTATCGGGCCGACAGAAAATCGGTGCTGCGGAAGATTGGTCTAATTCACGATGACCATCGCTATATAGTTACCCTGCGGAACATCTCCAAAACCGGGGCGCGGATAGAAGGTCTGCTTGCTGTGCCAGTCGGTACACAAGTGGTGCTGGATCTTGGCGATGGACAATTGGCCGTTGCGACCGTTCGCCGGTCCAGAAAACATGTTCAGGGTGTTGCATTCGAAACCCATTTGATCAGCAACGGTGCCGATGGTCTCTGCACGCGCCATCGGGTCTCGCCCTACGAGCTCGAAGCTGCGGGCAGGCCCCTCGCCGCGCTGCCTCATGATGCGTTCGGCATTCTCCAGGAAAATGGACTGAAACGCGTACCGAGTATTCCGCGGTTTGCCGAAATTGAGTTCGAGCCGGCGTAAAATTTTGATCAAGAGGGCAAGGGAGGCCCGGGCGCCGTTAGCCCGATGCTAACCATTTTAGGCTAGATCGATTCAACCAAAGCCGACATCAACAAGGTTGAATGCAATGGGTGCCATGCCCTTCACTGATTTCTTCAAGGGCCGAAAATCTGCCGAAATCATGGATGTGGTCGGCACCCAGCGACCTTTGTCTGCGGAATTTTCGGAAACGGATAAACTCGCGATCGTCGAGCAGCTGGAAAGTTCTGGGGTCGCTTGTTTTTGGGCCACCGACACCCGGGGCGTACTCAGCTACCTTAGCCCGCAAATACACCAACGGTTCGGCCACAAGGCCAGCAAGATATTCGAAGAGCCCTTGCAGCAGTTGCTCCAGCCCGTTCCGGGAGACGGAGATGCCCGTTCGCTGGGACTGAAATTGGGCACCCGTAAAAGCTTCGCTGGTCTAACTGTCGAAACGGGAGACGAGAAAGCGGATCTTGTCCTACGCCTCACCGGCCGACCGCTTTACGATGAGGCGGGAAATTTCTTGGGCTTTCGGGGTACAGCAACCGATATCACTGAGGAATTCCGTAGCGAGGAAGAGGCAAGTCGCCTCGCCAAGTTCGACCCGCTGACCGGACTAGCCAACCGGCACCGCATGGAGCAGAGGATTGATTCCACCCTTCAGACTTTCCGGAATGCCAAGCGTGCCGCGGCGCTTCTTATGTTGGACCTGGACCGGTTCAAACAAGTCAATGATACGCTCGGTCATGCAGCTGGCGACCAACTTTTGCAGCAGGTGGCCGAACGACTGAATACCGTCGTTGCGGGGAGGGGTGAGATCGGTCGGCTTGGAGGCGACGAGTTCCAAGTGCTCATTCCCGATATGGATGATCGCGGCGAACTCGGTGAAGTCGCCAAGAAGATTATCCAGATGCTCTCGCAACCTTATTCCGTGGAGGAGGGGCGCTGCAGCATCGGATGCTCCATCGGTGTTGCTATCGCCCCCTACGACGGGGTTGAGCGCGAGGAACTGAGCCGTGCAGCCGATCTCGCTCTTTACGCCTCGAAGAATGGCGGGCGCGGCCAGTTCAGGTTTTACGCTGCTGATCTCGAGCATGAGGCGCATCTGCGCAAGCGCATGGAAGAAGACCTCGCCGCCGCGATAGAAGCGGGTAATTTTACTCTTGAGTATCAACCCTGCGTCACCCTTGCCGGCAATAGGGTGATCGGTCTCGAAGCCAAATATAGCTGGGAAGATCCCGAAAGAGGGCGGGTCTCGCAAGAGACATTCATCCCAGTAGCAGAGGGGAGTCGCCTGATAGTGCCCATCGGCGAGTGGGCTTTGCGGAAGGCATGCGAAGAAGCTAGTCAATGGCCCGAAGCGCTGCGCCTCTCGATCAACATATCGTCGGTGCAATTCGAGGCCAGCGACTTTGTCGAAATGGTCGCTAGCGTGCTCAAGGAAACCGGCCTGGATCCGGCACGGCTTGAACTGGAATTCAATGAGTCCGTCCTCCTGGGCGATGCGGGCAAGGTCGATGCCGCTCTAGGCGCCCTATTCAAGCTTGGCGTGCGCTTGACCCTGGACCAGTTCGGCACTGGCCTTTCATCTCTGTCCTATCTCCGCCGTGCACCCTTCAACGCGCTCAAGATCGGCGCGAATTTCTTCGAGCCGGTTATGGGCAACGATCTGGGCGACATGGAACTAGTCGGGGCGGTAGTTGCCTTGGCGGGAGCCATGGGCATGGAGACAGTCGCGACCGGAGTCGATTCCGTGAAGCTGATGGGCGAACTCAAGAAGATCGGCGTAGGTCACGTTCAGGGCTTCGTCTTTTCCGATGCACTCGACCAGGAGAGTGTGCTTGAAGAGATCGCTAACGGCGAATGGGTACTCGAACCGACCGACAATGGCAGTCAGCGCGCCAGCCGGCGTACGGTCTTTCGTAAGATCGGTCTGATACACGAGAATCACTATTATGACGTGACGCTGCGCAACATGTCGCGCTCGGGCGCGATGATCCAGGGGTTGGAGGACGTCCCGTCCGGCACGCAGTTCGTGCTCGATTTCGGACAGGGTCAGTTGGCCGTGTGTACCGTGCGTCGCAGTATGGACGATACGCAAGGAGTCGAATTCGAGCAGGAACTGGTCGATGACGGAGCTGGCGGACTCTGTACACGGCACCGCGTCAATCCCTATGCGCTGGCGGCTGCCGGTGCGCCGCTCACCGCATTGCCTCCCGGCAAATACAGCCAGGCGCCCGAGGCGTCGCCGGGGAGTTTCGCCCAGTTCAAGCTATCGGCAAACGCGCCCAAACAGGGCAGCGGACCGCAAGAAGGCTGACACGAGCGAATCCGGCTGACAGGGCGGCACAGCGGCGCTAATGGGGCGGCGTAATGACTGACCTTTCCAAGATCCGCAATTTCTCCATCATCGCCCATATCGACCATGGCAAGTCTACGTTGGCGGATCGGTTGATCCAGGTCTGCGGGGGTTTGACCGATCGCGAGATGTCCGAGCAAGTCCTAGATAACATGGACATCGAGAAGGAGCGCGGCATAACCATTAAGGCGCAGACTGTGCGCCTGAACTATACCGCGAAAGATGGCGAGACCTATGAGCTGAACCTCATGGACACGCCCGGCCATGTGGACTTCGCCTACGAGGTCTCCCGCTCTCTCGCCGCGTGCGAGGGCGCTCTCCTCGTCGTCGACGCGGCGCAGGGCGTCGAGGCGCAGACGCTCGCCAATGTCTACCAGTCGATCGAGCACGACCACGAGATCGTCCCCGTCATCAACAAGATCGACCTCCCCGCCGCCGAGCCCGAGCGGGTCGCCGAGGAGATCGAGGAAATCGTCGGCATCCAGGCGACCGGCCCCTGGCAGGAGGGCGGCGCCGTCCTCGCCAGCGCGAAATCCGGCCTCGGCGTCGAGGACGTGCTCGAGGCGCTGGTCGCGCGCATCCCCCCGCCGCAGGGCGATCGCGACGCGCCCTTGAAGGCCAGCCTCGTCGACAGCTGGTACGATCCCTATCTCGGCGTGGTCATCCTCGTCCGCGTGATCGACGGCGTCCTCAGGAAGGGCCTCAACGTCCGCTTCATGCAGGGCGGCACCCAGCACCTCGTCGACCGCGTCGGCTGCTTCCGGCCCAAGCGCACCGACCTGGCGGAGATCGGACCCGGCGAGATCGGCTTCATCACCGCGCAGATCAAGGAGGTCGACCAGGCCCGCGTCGGCGACACGATCACCACGGTCAAGGGCGGGGCGGACAAGCCGCTGCCCGGCTATCGCGAGCCGCAGCCGGTGGTGTTCTGCGGGCTGTTCCCGGTCGACGCCGCCGATTTCGAGAAACTGCGCGAAAGCATCGGCAAGCTGCGCCTCAACGATGCGAGCTTCACCTACGAGATGGAGAGCAGCGCGGCATTGGGCTTCGGCTTCCGCGCCGGCTTCCTCGGCCTGCTGCACCTCGAGATCATCCAGGAGCGCCTCTCCCGCGAATACGATCTCGACCTCATCACGACCGCGCCCAGCGTCGTCTACCGCGTCCACCTCGGCAAGACGAAGAACGAGGACGCGAAGGTGATCGACATCCACAACCCCGCCGACTGGCCCGACGTCAACCGGATCGACGCGATCGAGGAACCGTGGATCAAGGCGACGATCTACACGCCGGACGAGTATCTCGGCCCGATCCTCAAGCTGTGCCAGGACCGCCGCGGCGTCCAGACCAACCTCACCTATGTCGGCGGCCGCGCGCAGGTGACCTACGAGCTCCCATTGAACGAGGTCGTCTTCGACTTCTACGACCGCCTGAAATCCATATCGCGCGGCTATGCCAGCTTCGATTACGAGCAGATCGGCCTGCGCGAAGGCGACCTCGTGAAGATGAACATCCTCGTCAATGCCGAGCCGGTCGACGCGCTCTCGCTGATCGTCCACCGCACCGTGGCGGAGGAGCGCGGCCGCGGCATGTGCGAGCGCCTGAAAGACCTCATCCCCCGCCACCTCTTCAAGATCCCGATCCAGGCCGCCATCGGCGGC
>CAYPGL010000087.1:0-6906 GCA_964410035.1 uncultured Qipengyuania sp.
CGTGCCGAAGCCCCCGGGGAATACCACCACCGCCTTGGCCCGGAGCAGGAAATGCATCTTGCGCAGCGCGAAGTAGTGGAAGTTGAGCGAGAGATAGGGCGTCACATACTGGTTGGGTGCCTGCTCGTGCGGCAGGATGATGTTGAGGCCGATGCTCTCACCTCCCGCGTCGCTGGCCCCCCTATTCGCCGCCTCCATGATCGAAGGGCCGCCGCCCGAGCAGACGACGAACTGGCGCTTGCCATCCTCAATGATCGATTTTTCGGTGACCATCCGGGCGAGTTTGCGAGCCTCGCCATAGTACTTGCTCTTCGCGACCAGGCTTTCGACGACCTTGCGCTCGTCATCGGGCAGGTCCTTCGCCCCTTCTAGGGCCGTTTCAACCGCTTCTGGCGGAGGAATTCGGGCGCTGCCGTACATAACCATGGTCGAGCCGACGCCGGCCTCGTCGAGGATCATTTCCGGCTTGAGCAGTTCGAGCTGGAAACGAACTGGGCGCAACTCCTCGCGAAGGAGGAATTCCGTGTCCTGGAAAGCCAGCTTGTAGGAAGGGTGCGCCGTCTGGGGAGTGTGCTTGGCGAGGCCCTTCTTCTCGAATTCGGCCTCTTTCTCGGCTGGATAAAATTTGCGGTCCTTGAGATCGCGCTTTTGCTTTTCTTCTTCTGTCATGGCGCGCGCGATACTGCGCACGTGCGTGGCCGACAAGTCATCGAGAAGAAAATGGCAGGGGTGACAGGATTCGAACCCGTGGCCCTCGGTTTTGGAGACCGATGCTCTACCAGCTGAGCTACACCCCTGCAGCTTGGAGCGCGCGCATTAGTAGAGCCGCGCACACTTGGCAAGATGCGTATCGCGGCCAGACGCAAAGTGCTAGGATGCGCGTATGCATGCCCCGGTGCCCGAAACGATCCCCGTAGAGTTGCTGCTCCGCGCCTATCGCAGCGGGGTGTTTCCCATGGCCGACTATCGCAGCGACCGTGAAATATACTGGGTCGAACCGCGTGAACGCGCCATCATCCCGCTTGACGGCTTCCATTTATCGAAGAGTCTTCGCAAGGTTATCCGGCAGGACCGATTCCGCGTGAGCTGCGACGAGGATTTTGCCGCGGTCATCGCCGCTTGCGCCGAACCGCGCGAGGAACACGCCGAAAGCTGGATCAGTCACCAGATCGAGGCCAGCTATATCGCGCTCCAGCGCGCCGGGCATGCTCATTCGGTAGAGGTCTGGCTTGGACCGGATCTTGTCGGCGGGCTTTACGGCGTCGCCTTCGACCGGGTCTTCTGCGGTGAAAGCATGTTCAGCCGTACCGACAATGCGAGCAAGGTCGCACTCGCCTGGTTGGTCTCCGCAATGCGAAATGCAGGTTATATGCTGCTGGATTGCCAGTTCATGACGGAGCACTTGGGCAGTCTGGGTGCGGTGGCAATGCCGCAGGCCGCGTATCTGGAACGACTGCTCGCTGCGCGAGGTGTGACTTCGTCAAACATTCCGGCTGCAATCGCCGCAGCCAATGCTCATTCTTCGCCGGGGAATTCCATCGCGCAGGATTTGACCCATACGTCGTAAATCGGATGCTCGACCACGTTGATCGCGGGCTTGTTCTTGAACAACCACCCCGAGAATACCTTGCGGAAATCGTTCTCGGTTCCGCGTTCGCGCACCAGCACCTGGACGAAGGCGCCTTCGTCTTTCTCGAATTCCCAGGGGGCGGTCCGCTCGCAGGCCCGAAGGCGGATAACGACGTCGCCGATTCTTTCCTGCTCGCCCGGGCGCAGTTCCAGGTCTTGGCTAAGATTGTTGCGCTTGTTGAGCAGGCCAATGGTCGCGACGCGCTCTTCCATCGGTGTGCCGATGCTGGCCTCTTCGGATACGTCCTCCGGCAGTTCAATGCCCTGCAAATCCTCTGGAATGGCAGTTTCGACCGGAGCCGGTTCAGGCGGCTCTTCGGTACAGGCTGCAAGCAGAGCCCAAGGAGCAAGAAGCGCGATAGCGCGGATCATGTTCAGGCGTCCGGAGACCAGGCTTCATAATCGCCTACGGCGTGGGCGCGCTTTCCACCGCGCTCAAGCGCTCCCTGCGGGCGATATGCCGTCGCGGTCCCGGTTGCATTGGGCGAATAATCCGCTTCCCAGATGTGCGCCGGCGGCAGGTTGCTCTCGGGAATGTCGTCGAAGGCGCCGTGCAACCAGCCATGCCACTCGCTCGGTACCCGGCTGGCATCATTCGCGCCTTCGTAGATGACCCAGCGGCGCTCGCGCTGGCCCTTTTCCGGCTTCGAGCGGTAATAGCTGTTGCCCTGCGCATCTGTGCCGACATGCTCGCCATTGCGCCAGCTCCAGAGAAGCGTGCCGAGGGTCGCACCATCCCACCAGGTGAAGATCTTGCCGAGGAAGCTCATGGGGCCGCGCCTAGCCGATTCGTGCGCGCGCGCCAAGCGCTTACCACGTCACCCGATCGCCAGCTTCGATCCCGAGTTCCTCTGCACGGCCGCCCGCGATCTCAAGGACGGCGCTAGTCGAGCCGATCGAATAGACCGGGTCTTCCGAATAGGGTTCCGCCAACGCTGCGATGTTCGCAATCCGCCCGTCCAGCCCCACGAAGATGATGTCCAGCGGAATGGGCGTATTCTTCATCCAGAAGCTGCGGGCAGTTGGCTCTTCGTTGGGGAAGAGCATTGCCTCGTCCGGACCAAGATCGGTACGGAACATAAGCCCTTTCGCCTGTAGTTCAGGAGTGTCGGCCAGTTCCGCCCGGAAAGTGTGCGATCCCTGATCGGTCGCGACTATTACCGGTATAATCTTGAGCCCGGAGTCCGGATGGACGGCGGTTTCCGCTTCTGCTCTTGCTTCCTGAGCCACTCCCGCGCCTGCCTGCGGCGAACACGCCACTGCCATGCACCCCAGGATTCCGGCGATCAGTCCCGCGCTTCTGCGACCCATTCCTCAAGCTCCGCTTCCGTATTGGCCTCGACAACGCGCCGGGCGTGATCGAACGAATGGCCCGCACGCAGGATCGCCGCAAGCTGCTTTTCACGTCGCTTGCGGGCCGCTTCGGGCCCGCCGCCTTCGGGCTCGGTGGAAAAAGGACCTAACCTTCGGCGACGAACATAGGCAAGCAGCGCGTCGCGCACCTCGCATTCGCCCGGCGCATTGGCTTGACGGACACCATCGTCCAATCCGTCGGCACGCAGCTTTTCCTCCACACGTCGTGCGCCATAGCCTCGGGCAAGCAAGCCGCTTGCCTTCATTCTCCCATATGCTTCGTCGTCGAGGTACTTTTTCTCGGCAAATCGAGCGACGAGCGTGGGGATGTCGGGATCGCCTTCGCCTTCCCAACCGCGCTCGCGCAGCTTGCGTTCGAGATAATTTTGTAGTTTGCCCGAAGACGTTGCGAACCGGGCCACGTAATGCAGGGCGAGGTCGTTCAACCGCATACGGTCGAGCGGCTTGGGTATGCGACGAACGCGCCTTCGTGTTGCATGCCGATCAGCCATCGGCCATATTCGTGCCATAAACCTTATCGAATGGGAAAGATCGATTGGAAGCCGAGTTTGGGAGTTAAGTATCCAGTCGCGCGAGGGTCGCCACAAGGCATTGTTTTCAAAAGGTATACAAGAGAAAATATGACCGACGCCGTTTTGACGCCGACGCCGAACGATTGCAACCTGCCCCGACGCAGGAGCGATTTCGCGACGTTCAACGAGGCTATCGACTATGCGGCCCGCAGCGAAAAGGGTCTCAATTTTCACGATATGCGCGGCACTCTCGAGAGGGTGTATCCCTATTCCGAGATGCGCGAGGACGCGCTTTCGCTTGCGTACAAGATGGTTGCCGCAGGGATTGGCAAGGAAGATCGCGTAGCGCTCGTAGCAGAAACCAGTGCGGAATTCGCTGCCCTGTTCTGCGCCTGCATTTATGCCGGAGCCTGGCCTGTACCATTGCCGCTGCCAACGACCTTTGGGGGCAAAGACAGTTATATCGAGCAGCTTTCGGTCCAGCTGCAAAGCAGTGATCCCAAGATCCTGCTGTATCCTCCCGAGATTTCGGAAATGGCCAAGGCCGCGGCAGACAATCAGGGCTGCGAGGGCGAAAGCTGGGATGTATTCGCCCGGCGCGATGGGCGGGAGTGCGAACTGCCCAAGGCGCGGCCTGACGACATCAGCTATCTGCAATATTCCAGCGGCTCCACCCGCTTCCCGACGGGCGTTGCCGTAACCCACGAAGCCCTGCTCCATAACCTCTATGGGCACGCAACCGGCGTGGACCTGGGAGAGAATGACCGCGTCGTCAGCTGGCTTCCGTGGTATCACGACATGGGTCTGGTCGGATGCTTCCTGTCGCCGATCGCCAACCAGGCGTCGGTCGACTATATCCGCACCGAGCATTTTGCGCGCCGCCCGCTCGCCTGGCTCGACCTCATCAGCCGGAACCAGGGCAGTACGCTTAGCTATTCGCCGACCTTTGGTTACGATATCTGCGCACGCCGTATTTCCAGCCAGAGCCAAGTGTCCGAACGGTTCGACCTTTCGCGTTGGCGTACGGCAGGCAACGGCGCTGACATGATCCGCCCCGATGTCATGCAGAACTTCGTCAACGCCTTTGCCGAAGCAGGTTTCAGGGCCAGCGCCTTCACCCCAAGCTACGGTCTTGCCGAAGCGACACTGGCGGTCACCGTCATGCCCCCGGGCGAAGGAATCCGCGTCGAGCTGGTCGAGGAAGAGCGCCTGTCGGGCCGTCCACGCGACTTGTCGAAACCTGCCCGCTACCGGGCGATCGTGAATTGCGGCAAGGCGTTGCCGGGCATGGAGGTGGAAATCCGCGACGAGCATGGCCAGCCCAAGGGCGATCACCAGATCGGCAAGGTCTGGTGCCGCGGCAAGAGCGTGATGCACTCCTATTTCCGCAACGAGGAAGCCACCGAGGATTGCCTCGTCGACGGCTGGCTCGATACCGGCGACATGGGGTACCTCGGGGATGACTATCTCTTCGTCGTCGGCCGCGCGAAGGACATGATCATCATTAACGGCAAGAACCTCTGGCCGCAGGATATCGAGTGGGCGGTCGAACAGCTGCCCGGCTTCAACCATGGCGACATTGCTGCCTTTTCGATCGACACCGACAATGGCGAGGAAGCGCCTGCCGTTCTGGTTCATTGCCGGGTGTCCGAGCCGGAAGAACGCATCAAGCTGCGAGACCAGATCGCTGACAAGGTTCGCGGTGTTACCGGGATGAGCTGCGTCGTCGAACTGGTTCCGCCGCGCACGCTACCTCGAACCAGTTCGGGCAAGCTGAGCCGCGCGAAGGCCAAGCGGCTCTATCTCTCGGGTGAAATCCAGCCGCTCGACCTGGCAGCCTGAACGAAATTCAGCCAGCGTTCTTTCAGACTGTTGAAAACGGCCGTCTGGACGCGCCTTTTCGCTTATGAGACGGCTCGTGGTTAGAACGTCATAAACATTCCCTCTCGGCCCATTCGACATTGGCCTCGTCGCGGGGTGTTGAACCCAGCCTTTTCACCAGCATCGTGCCAGACCCGGAGACTTCCGACCTGACCACCCGTTCTGCCCGTATCTTCCTGTCAATTCAGGCCGAGCGCCTCGCTGGCGTCATGTCCAGACAAGACAATTCCGCCCCGATCATTCCTCAGCGCCCCGTATTTGAGCGAATTTGTCTGGAGCTCGCCCAGGATGAGGGCGAGATGCTGAACGGGATTATCGCCCAGCCTCATATCGGATATTTCACAAAGCTCGTCCGCGGTCGCGCAAAGACGGCAAAGCAGTCTCGCGACCGCCCAGCATAACGAGCTGGTACTTCAGCCGGTGGCGCATCTAGCTCGCGATATCGTCGGCGAAATTCACCTCCCGGTCCGCTTCCTCGCACCGCCTCCGATTGCTCCCGAGGCGGGTCACATATCCGGTCACATCGGAAATCGTCACAAGGACTTTCCCCGGCCGTTCCACTGCGTCGTAGATCGGTGCAAATCGCACATCCCACCAACACGGCCTGCCATCCGCCAATTCGCTGAGGCCCGTACGATCGAGCAGGAGCAGACTGTCCTGACTTCGGTCCAGAATCGCAGTCACCGACCCGCGATTTATCCTGCAAAGGTGTTCTAGATGCGCTCGACACGAGCATCCCCCGTCTAGAGACACCTTCCCCTCCGATACGAACCGATTACCACGAAATACTCTTTACTCCGTATCGTTTAGCCTTTGCGCCCGGTTCGGCTTGAAGATTGCGTCTTACGAACCTAATACAGGGAAAGAATTCATTCGGAGGTTATAGCCAGTCATGAGTGACGCAAAATCGCAGCCTGATACTGCAACTGCTGCAAAACCCGCCGCCACGGCTACGGCATCTCCACCCGAATTCGACCTGACTCCGCCCGATCCGGTGCCTGCCGTTTCCGCCGAAAAGGCTGCAGGACTCGTGCCGGTATCGGAAGATGTGAAGAGCAAGCTTGAAACCAAGGTCGACGGGTTCATCGAAGACCTGATCGCACAAGATGCTAATTCGCCCGAATTCGGCAAGAAGGTCGACCAGCTGACCAACATGGGCCGCAAGGAAATCATGGCGGCGGCAGGAATGTCTAACCGCTTTCTCGACCGGCCGGTTCGCGCAATGGACAAGGACGAAGGCGTCGGCGCCAATCTCGCCGAGTTGCGCCGCGTGGTAGAAGACCTCGATCCGGGCAAGCGCGGCAAGTTGTCGGGCACCCGCAAGATCCTCGGTATCATCCCGTTCGGCAACAAGCTAACCAATTACTTCCGCAGCTACCAGAGCGCGCAGACGCATATCCAGTCGGTGCTCTCCAACCTTGCCAGCGGCAAGGACGAGCTCATCATGGACAATGCCGCAATCGACGTCGAACGCCAGAAGCTGTGGGAGGCGATGGGGAATCTGGAACAG
>CAYPGL010000088.1:0-6865 GCA_964410035.1 uncultured Qipengyuania sp.
CGCTCTTCCATCGACCAGGTCAGCCTGTCGTGCGAAGTGATGGTCAGCCGCACAATCCAGCGCCCGGGCTTTAGCGGCTCCAGTGATACGTGATTGCCGGGTGTCGCCTCGATAAAGCGCAGTTGGGTCGTTTCCGGCTTTCCGAGCGGCCGGCGAGCGACTGCGGCGACGGTGGAGCCATCAGGCACCGAGGTGGTCTCGACCAAGAGGTGGTCGTTGTCGCTGCGCGATATCCCCGCTGTCCATCCCAGTGCTTCCTGACGTTCGGCAGCTTCGAGCCAGCCGTTGAACTCTTGGCTAGCGACGTAGGAGTTCTGGACCACGACCCCTCCAAAACCGCGGACGGCCAGCGTGGCCATGAACAGGTTTACCGCAATGATGATGGCGAAGCCGGACACAATGGTCACGGCCATGTGTTTGCCGGTGAATTCGCTCTTCATTCGCTGCCTTCCGGCGTATCGAAGCGTGCTTCGGTTACAACGCTCTCTCGCTGTTCGTCGCGTGATGTCACACGGAAGCTGAATTCCTGGGTGTCCGCGCCTTCGGGCGCTATGACGTATGCGCGAACAGCGAGCACCTGGTCTGCTGGAACCGTTTTGATCTGCATGCGGGAAGCCGCCTCGCGACCGATGGTGTCGGTCCACATGACCGCACCGGGAAGACCCTGAAGCTCTATCTCCATCTCGCGCGGCCGGCTCTCCATATTGCGCAGCTTGAGAGTATAGGAATTGCGCACCGATCCATCGCTCATCAGGATGTAGGGCGGATTACGGTCGGGCGAGACCGACAGACCGACGTGGCTGCGCACGCCGAGGGCGAAAAGCATGGCAAGACCGATGCTGCCCCAGATGAGGAAGTAGGCGATGGTCCTTGGTCGCAGCAGGGCTTTCCACGGCGGTCGCGTCGCTTCCCCGTTGGCTTCCTTCTCGCAATCCTCGAGCGTCGCGTAGTCTATCAGGCCGCGTGGCCGCCCTACTTCCGCCATGACCTTGTCGCAGGCATCGATGCAGAGGGCACAGGTTATGCATCCAACTTGGGGACCTTCGCGAATGTCTATACCTGTTGGACAGACGGCCACGCACTGGAGGCAGTCGATACAGTCCCCAAATTTCTCTGGGTCCTTTTTCGCCTTCTTGACGCTGCCGCGCGGTTCGCCTCGCCAATCCTTGTAGGTCACGAGCAGCGACTTCTCGTCCATCATGGCCGTCTGGATCCGGGGCCAGGGGCACATGTAGATACACACCTGCTCGCGCATGAAACCGCCGAGAGTGAATGTGGTTAGCGTAAGGATGGCCACCGTGATGTAAGCGGCTGATGCAGCCTCGCCCGCCCAGAAGTCGCGCACGAGCGTCGGCGCATCAGCGAAATACATGATCCACGCACCGCCGGTCCAGAAGCTAATGACCAGATAGATCGCGTATTTGAACGTCCGTTTCGCGATCTTTTTTGGTCCGAATGGCGCCGCGTCCAACTTCATGCGCGCGTTTCGGTCGCCATCAACGAAGCGATCGATGTGTTGAAACAGGTCCGTCCAGACCGTCTGCGGACAGGCGTATCCGCACCACGCCCGGCCAACGGCGCTCGTCACCAAGAATAGACCGAGCGCAGCCATAATGAGCAGGCCTGCCACATAGTAGAACTCGTGCGGCCAGATCTCGATGCCGAACATGTAGAACCGGCGATTGGCCAGATCGACCAGCACTGCCTGATCGGGCGCGTAGGGTCCGCGATCCCAGCGGATCCACGGCGTGCCGTAATAGATCGCGAGCGTCACAAACATGACGAACCATTTGAACCGACGGAAGGGACCGTCGATGCGCTTGTTGTGCACCTTGGTTCGCTTCTCGAACAACTTGGTCGGCAGATGCTGTCTTGGCGGCTCGTGCGGCTCGTGGCGAAGCGTGGTGTCTTCCGGTTCGGCTACGGCGCCGGATACCGGCTCGTTGGTCTTAGCACGTCCGTCCTCGACTACGACCGACCAGTCGCGATTCTCGCCTTCGCGGCGAGGAGGTGCGCTCGACGCGCGGCCAGGATCACGGTTCTTCATCGACCTCCACCGCAGGGTCCTCGGCGACTTCGACGAATTCCTCGCCGCCACCGAGCGACCAGACATAGGCGGAGAGCATCTTGATCGTAACCGGATCGAGACGGCCGCTCCAGTGCGGCATCCGGCCCATCTTGGGATTTAGGATCTGCTCGCGGAGCTGCTCACGTGAACTGCCGTAAAGCCAGATCGCATCGTTTAGACGCGGGGCTCCGAGTTCACGGTTTCCTTCACCGCCAAGGCCGTGACAGACCGAGCAGTTGTCCTGATAGCTTTGCGCACCGAGCGCGTTGCGAGATCCTTTCCCACTTAGCGAGAGCACGTGATCGAGGAGCGCATCAAGCTGAGCGGGTTCGAAAGCGCCTTCGAATGGAGGCATGACGCTGGCTCTGGTATCTTCTACGCCCGGAGCGCGAATGCCGTTCACCAGCGTGTATTCGATGGCTTTAAGGTCGCCGCCCCAGAGCCAATCATCGTCGTTGAGGTTGGGATAGCCCAGAGTCTGGCTTCCCGCGGCCCCCGATCCGTGACACTGCGAGCAGTGAACCTGAAATGCCGACCTGCCGCCAGCCACCGCCTGAGCGAACAGTCCACTATTCTCAGGGAGGCGTTCGATCGGAATTCGTGACAATTCCTCGCGCACGGTGACACGCGCCTGATCGACAACGCTCATCTCCTCGGCCAGTTCGCCGCGGCTGCTCCAGCCGAGCACGCCTTCGGTTGCCTTGTTGACGAGAGGCCAGGCTGGGTAGAGGATCACATAGATTATCCCCCAGATGATAGTCAGGTAGAGCGTCCAGAGCCACCAGCGCGGCATCGGCGTGTCGAGTTCCTCGATACCGTCCCATTCGTGTCCGACGGTTTCGGTGCCGGTTGGTTCGTCGATGCGCTTATTTACCATCGTCGCGTCCCTCGATCTCGTCTTCCTCGAATATCGAGCGTGCCGCTTCCCTATTGTGCTGCTTGGCACCAGGTCGAAACACCCACAGGCACAACCCCAGAAAGAGCACAAGAAGCGCAACCAAGCCGTAGCTGTCGGCAAAGTGCCGCAACTGATCGTAGAGGCTCATCGACCCTTCTCCTCTGCCAGCCGCTCCTGAGCGGCTGCACTGTCGACATCGACCAGCGTTCCGAGCATTTGCAGATAGGCAACAAGCGCATCCATCTCGGTCACCGCGCTGGGATCACCGTCGAAATCACGGACCTGCGCTTTGGGATAACGTTGCTGGAAATCATCGACGTCCCCGCCGCTGTCGGGATCGGCCTGCAGGATAATATCTGCCATGGCCTCACCGATGTCTCGGTCCGAATAAGGAACCCCCACGCGCCGCAGCGCGATTAGCATCTCGGCGGCGTTGTCGGTTTCTAGAGGAGCATCGCCAAGGAACGAATAGGACGGCATGATACTCTCAGGCACCACGCTCTGCGGATCTTGGAGGTGCTGCACATGCCATTCGTCCGAATAGCGACCGCCGACGCGCGCAAGATCGGGGCCAGTCCGCTTCGAACCCCACTGGAATGGGTGGTCATACATGCTTTCCGCCGCCAGACTGTAGTGGCCATACCGTTCGACCTCGTCACGGAACGGCCGGATCATCTGGCTGTGGCAGGCATAGCAGCCCTCGCGAACGTAGATGTTGCGCCCCGCCTGCTCGAGAGGCGTGTAGGGACGCATCCCCTCCACTTCCTCGATCGTGTTATCAATCCAAAACAGTGGGGCGATCTCGACAATGCCGCCGATCGCCACTGCTATGAAAGACCCGATCGCGAGAAGGTTGATGTTCTTTTCCAGCTTCTTGTGCTGGGAGGCGAAACCCATGACGCGCTGTCCTATTCGGCTGGTTCGGGGGTTGCAGGGCGCACGATGGGCCGGTCCTTGTCCGGATCGTAATCGGGCATGGCCCCCATCGGAGCTTCCTCCCGCAGCCTGCCTGCGATGGTCATCCAGACATTGTAGCCCATGATGATAGCACCACTCAGATACATAACGCCGCCGAGGGCTCGGATGATGTAGAGCTCGTGCAGCGCTGCGACAGTCTCGGCGAAGCTGTTCACGAGGTAGCCGTCGGCACCGTATTCGCGCCACATCAGGCCTTGGGTGATGCCCGCCACCCACATGCTGGCGGCGTAGAAGACGATTCCCAGCGTCGCGAGCCAGAAGTGCCAGTTAATCATGCGCAGCGAATACATTCTCTCCCGCTTCCATAAACGGGGAACCAGAAAGTAGACTGCGGCGAAGCTGATGAGACCATTCCACCCGAGCGCACCGGAGTGAACGTGTCCAACTGTCCAATCGGTATAGTGCGACAACGAGTTTACCGCCTTGATGCTGAGCATCGGACCCTCGAACGTCGCCATGCCGTAGAACGCCAGCGCCATTACCATCATGCGGATGATCGGATCGGTGCGAACCTTGTCCCAAGCACCGTTCAGCGTCATCAGTCCATTGATCATGCCTCCCCAGCTGGGCATCCAGAGGATGACCGAGAACACCATGCCAAGTGTCTGTGCCCAGTCCGGCAGCGCTGTGTAATGAAGGTGATGCGGCCCAGCCCAGATGTAGAGGAAAATCAGGGACCAGAAGTGGATGATGGAGAGCCGGTAACTGTAGACCGGTCGTTCCGCCTGCTTGGGCACGAAATAATACATCATCGCCAAAAACGGCACGGTCAGGAAAAACGCCACGGCGTTGTGGCCATACCACCACTGCGTCAGCGCATCCTGGACGCCCGCGAAGGCGGAGAACGACAAAGAGCCGTTCCAGGCGACGGGCACCGCCAAATTGTTGACGATGTGCAGCATCGCGATGGTAATGATGAAGGACAGGTAGAACCAGTTCGCCACATAGATATGCGGCTCGGTTCTACGCGCCAGTGTGCCGACGAAGACAATGAGATACGCCACCCAGACGATCGTTAGCCACAGATCCACATACCATTCGGGCTCTGCATATTCGCGGCTTTGGGTAACGCCAAAGAGATAACCCGACGCGGCAAGGACAATGAACAGCTGGTATCCCCAGAAGACGAAGCGAGCCAAAGACGGAAATGCGAGCTGCGCGCGGCAGGTCCGCTGCACGACGTAAAAGCTGCTAGCGATTAGGATATTGCCACCGAACGCAAAGATAACAGCCGAAGTGTGCAGCGGCCTCACCCGTCCGAAGTTGAAGTAGGGTTCGATGTTGAGCTGCGGAAAAGCAAGCTGGGAGGCAATGAACACACCGGCGAGCAAGCCGACAAGTGCCCAGAACATGGTAGCCAGCACACCCCATCTGACTGGGTCATCGTCGTATCGGCTCAGACCTTCGGGCATCCGGAAGAACCCACGCGTCTTTCCCACGGGATCGAACCGTCCAGCAGAAATCCACATCAAAACGAATGCAACGATAGCTATGATCGTGGCATGGGCAGCGAAGCCCGTATCCCGGGCCGTCGCCGCCAATATTCCCGAGACTATGAGAACGCCGAACCAAAGGCCCACCCGTCCAAGGGCTGCTTCCGCCTGCATCAATAACTCCGATCGCTTTTCATCGTCACTAGAGCACTCGCTGACGATCCGTGTTGATCCAGATCAAATTTCAGAAAAATTCTCGCTGTCATTGATGGCGCGAGGCTAGTTCTCGCAGTCTCTGTGGGTTGAGGAGGACAATCTCAGATCTGCCCCGTGTTTGAATTATGGACTGATCCCGCAGCTCGGTAAGCTGCCGGCTCACCGTTTCGATGGTCAGACCAAGGTTGTCAGCCATGTCTCGTCTTGTCATTGGTAAGCGGAGAACGACAACCTCTTCAGTTTGCAGCCCTATTCGCTCTGCCATATCTAGAAGAAAGCTAGATAGTTTCTCTTGAGCCGATTTCCGTCCGAGAGACACCGCTCGTTCCCTTGATCGATCAAGCGCAGAAAACGCTTCTGTTAGGAGCGCGTCTGCACTTCCGCCGCCGGTAGCAGCAAACCGAATAAGGTCACCGGCACTAAAGACTGCCAAGCGGCAATCTATCAAGGCTTTGAGGAAGTATGGTGTATGCGAAGGAGGTGACCCTGTTAAAATTTCCCCTTCGAATGCGAAGCCAACAATTTGTTCTCGGTCAGGTCCCACCTGCGCGACAAGCTTGACTGCTCCGTCCAAAACCAAGACCAGCCACCTCCCGTCTTGCTTTTGAAGTGTCGCTACTCTTCCACGCGCGACACTGATCTCGCGCCCTCGCGACCTCAGACGCGCTATTGGCGCGCTTGGCGGATCTGATCGAAGCACCAGATTGGGGAAATGGAAGGAGGAATCGCTGCGAGCCATTCTGATAGATTTCCGAGTGAATTCTCGGAGTTCTATTGCCATCGAAGCGCGCTAATTCCTTGATCCAAGTCAAAGATATGGAATTTTTCTTCTAGTAAGGGCGGCATCATCCTCGAGAGCCAAGACTTACCTAGGCTGCGAGCTTTTCCAATACGTCACGCATGCGGATAGTCACCTCCCTACGACCGCGTATATCGATGACTCCCTCGTCGCGCATTTTTGTAAACTGGCGGCTCACAGTTTCAATTGTGAGTCCCAGGATATCGGCGATCTGTTGACGTGACATCGGGAGATCGAACCGGTCCAAATCACTTTGTATGGTATTCCTACATGTGACAGTCGTCGATCGCGATGCCACCTCAAGCAATAAAGTCGCCAGCTTTTCTTCCGCGTTCATCCGGCCAAGGAGCAGCATCCAACGACGAGTCCGGTCAAGTTCCCCCAACGTGCGCTCAAGCAACTTGTGCTCCAACCTTGCATGGTCACGGGTGAAACGCTCGTGGTCGTCGCTCAAGGCGGCGGGTCAAACGACC
>CAYPGL010000089.1:0-6837 GCA_964410035.1 uncultured Qipengyuania sp.
CACGTTTGGCGCCGAGAAAGGCGCGTCCGGGCCGCTCGTCGGCACGCTTCAGGAAGAGTTCGACAAGGTTGTTGGCGGAATCGATGTCCGACAGCACGGCAGGCTCCTCGAGATTATATTTTTGTTGTGCGACCAACTGAGCGCGGATGCTTAAGCTCCCACCGCCGCTACGGCAAGAGACGCGCTCTCGTCCTCAGGGCATCTCCAACTGACTAGCCAGACGCGGATCGCGCGCGCTTTGCCACTTTCCCTTGCGATACAGCAGCGCACCGCCTTTGACCGGGGCGGGGCGAACCAGCAGCTCGGTGTGTCCGAGGGCGCGGAAGGCCTCGGCTGCATGTTCGAGCCAGGTCCCTTCCTCAAGCAATATCTGGTCTCCGAAGGCCATGGTGAAGGGAAGGCCTAGCGATGCCTCGGCATCCAGCCCGAAATCGATCGCGGCAATGATGCTACGTGCGGTCTGCACGGGGATGGTGCTGCCGCCAGCGGCACCGACGACCATGAAGGGAGCACCCTGTGGATCATAAACCACCGTCGGAGACATCGAACTGCGCGGCCGCTTTCCGCCTTCGACCCGGTTGGCGACTGGCTTCCCGCCGACTTCGGGCGAGCGGCTGAAGTCGGTGAGTTCGTTGTTGAGATAGAAACCGCCGACCATCAGCCCAGAGCCGAAGGCGCCTTCGATGGTTGAGGTGTAGCTTATCATTGTCCCGTCGCGGTCGACTACGGCGAGATGCGAAGTACCCCTCTCTTCTGGCTCGTCGCCATCGGCCTGCGCCGTCGGGGCACCGTTTGGCTGGCCGGCTTCCACGCTGGCCATCGACCGGTCTTTCGAAATCAGCATACTTCGCTGCGTTAGGTAATCTTCGGCGATCAGACCTTCGAGCGGCACCCGCACGAAGTCGCTGTCGGCGAGATAGAGCTCACGATCTGCATAGGCGAGGCGTTGGGACTCAAGAAACAGGTGCCATGTCACCGGATTGTCCGCCCCTAGAGTGGCCAGGTCGAAACGTTCCAACTGTCCCAGCATCTGCTGCACTGCCACGCCGCCCGATGTCGGCGGACCCATCGAGCAAATTCGATACTCGCGATATGGGGTACACACCGCTTCGCGCTGTCTGGCCTCGTAAGCGGAGATGTCGCCGCGGGTCATTGCTCCCGGGCGAGGAGTTGCGGCAGCGACCGTGGCTGCCAATTCTTGTGCCATTTCACCCGAATAGAAACTTTCCGGTCCCTCCTTTGCAATATCCTCGAGTGTGCGAGCAAACTCCTCGTTGCGGATGCGGGTGCCGACTGAGAGCGGCTCGCCAGAAGCGTCGAAAAAGAGTGTCCGCCCGGTTTCGCCGAAGGCCGCGCGGTTCTTTGCACTGGAGAGCGAATTGTTCAGTCGAGGATTCACGAGGAAACCCTCGCGCGCCAAGCGGATAGCGGGGACGAACAGCTCCTGCCACGGGAGTTTCCCATGCGCTTCATGGGCCTTTGCCGCGAGCGCGATATTGCCGGGAACGCCGACGCTCAGTCCACTCAGGACCGAAGCCATGAAGGGGGGCACACCTCCTTCTTCGTCAAGAAACCATTCCTGCGTCGCACCGGCTGGGGCCGTTTCTCGTCCATCATAGGTCGTAACGTCGCCATCCGCCTCTCCCCGTACGAGAAAGCCTCCGCCTCCGATCCCGGAACTCTGGGGTTCGACCACATTAAGCGCCAGCATCACCGCAATTGCCGCATCGGTGGCGCTTCCGCCCTTATTCAGGATTTCTTCTCCGGCGGCCTGCGCGCGCGGATCGGCAGCACTGACAGCACCGGAAAAGGCAGAGGAGGCGGTTTGTGCGGGGGAGGTAGCGCAGGCGGAAAGGGCCAGCGCGGCGAGTGGTAGGACGGTGACACGAAACATAACGCGCCTCGCTATTCGCTTCCTACCGCCTCCGCAATCGATGAAAAGCCGTCGCGGCGCATCAGGCGCTCCAGACTGCGCGTGATTTTGCGCGGCAGACCCGGTCCCTCGTAGACCATGGCGCTGTAGAGCTGAACGAGGCTGGCGCCCGCACGGATGCGGACCCAGGCATGTTCCGCCGAGGCAATTCCGCCCACGCCCACCAGCGGCATCTTACTTCCGGTCGCCTTCCGAAAATCGCGCAGCCGCTGGAGCGCCAGATCATAAAGCGGAGCACCAGACAGGCCGCCTGCCTCATTAGCATGCGCTGACTTCAGGGTCGGCCGGGTGATAGTTGTATTCGAGACGATCAGTGCGCTCAATTGCTTGTCGATCGCAATTCTTGCGATGGTATCGATATCGGCAGTTTCGAGATCGGGTGCGACCTTGAGGAATACGGGCGGTCCGTCAGGCCCAAGGGTTTCGAAGACCGCATCGAGCAGGTCGGTGAGCGCGCTTTCATCCTGCAAGGCGCGCAGACCCGGTGTGTTCGGGCTGGAAATGTTGACTGCGAGGTAAGTGGCGAGCGGGGCCATGATCCGTGTCATTTCCGCGTAATCGGCGATGCGATCCGCGCTGTCCTTGTTCGCACCGATGTTGATGCCGAGCACGCCGGGTCTGTCGCCGCGCCCCGCAAGGCGCCGCTTCGCGATCTCGGCGCCGCCATTGTTGAAACCCATTCGGTTGATGATTGCGCGATCTTCGACCAGCCGGAACAGTCGGGGCTCCGGGTTGCCTGCCTGCGGGCGCGGCGTGATCGAACCGACCTCGGCGAAACCGAAACCCAGCGCGAGCAGCTTGTCCGGAACCTCCCCGTTCTTGTCGAAGCCAGCGGCCATGCCGAGCGGATTGGGGAAAAGGATGCCCGCAACCTCTGTTTCAAGCGCGGTCATTTCTTTTTCAGGAAGCAGCGGAGCAACCTTGAGGGCCGCCAATGTAAGCCTGTGGGCGGTCTCGGGATCCAGTGCGAACAGCGCGGGGCGTGCGAGATCGAACAGCATGGCGGGGGCTATGACCCAAGCTTTGGACAGTGTCGAGCGCGTCCGTTACTCAGCGGCGGGACACTATTGTAAAATTCCGCCAAAATGCATTTCTCGGCACAACCATGTCGCGTGCATACAATCAATTGTAACGCAGAATCGGTATCACGTTTTTGCGACCCGAAGGGCTCGAAGCAGCAATGCAACGAGTTCTCACCTATAAAGGGCGGCTCCCTTGGAGCCGCCCTTTTTTTACCCAATGCACACGCAATCGGGCGGCAGTTGTCGCATTTATACTATTTACTGCTGATCACCGACATGCTTGGAAGTCGTCCAAAGATAATGTGCGAGGGTAAATATGAGACTTTTCAGCAAATTTTTCGCTTCGGGCGCGTCGGCGCTGGCGCTATCGGCCTGCGCTACGACGCAGACCGTGCCTGCGGAAGACACACTCGTACCGGCAGTCTCGCAATCCGAGACTGCATCACTTGCAACGCTGTTCGAGGAATATGACCAGGCTTCCCTCGAACTGTCGCCATTGAGCAAGGCCTATCGCGGAATTCGCGACGAGGATTACGGAAAATGGGGAGATTTCTCGGAAGCGGCCGAAGTGCGCGAAGAGGAATTGTTGCAATCGACCGCTGCAAGAATGCGTGCCAGCTTCGACTTAGGTGGGCTCTCGAAAGAAGATGCCCTCAGCTACCGCTTGTTCAATGCCATGGCCGAGCGCAGCGCGGCGCGGTTTCCCTATCGCGATTATGACTACATCTTCGACCAGATGAACGGTGCGCAAAGCCAGCTGCCGGCTTTTCTCATAAATATCCACCGCGTCACGAATGCTTCGGATGCGGAGGCCTATGTCAGCAGGATCGAGGGCATCGGTTCCGGACTGGACACTTTGACCGAACAGGCACGCGATCGGGCGGAAGCTGGCATCATGCCGCCCGACTGGGTGTACCCCTACGTCATCTCGGATATCGAGAACTTGCTCGCCGCCGGGGACGACAATGCAATTCTCGAGGATTTCCGCTCGAAGGTTGCAGAGCTTGCCGGTAGCACGGCAATGATCGCCGCGGCTGAGGCCGCGTGGAATGGCAGCGCCCGTCCTGCCTACCAGCGTCTCCTCGCCGAGATGGAGCGCCAGCAGGCGATCGCCCCGACAGAGGATGGTATCTGGCGTTTTCCGGAAGGCGCTGACTACTACGAGGCTTTGCTGGCCAACTACACGACCACCGATCTCACCGCCGACCAGATTCACAATATTGGGTTGCGTGAAGTCGAGCGGATCCACGGCGAAATGCGCGAAATCATGGAGCAGGTCGACTTCGACGGCAGCCTGCAGGATTTCTTCCAGTACACGCGCACCGACGACCGTTTCTTCTATGATAGCCGCGAAGCCTATCTGGCCGACGCCGAGGCGAAGCTCGATGCGATGGAAGCCAGACTGCCCGAATATTTCAACACCCTCCCCACCGATCCGCTGGTCATTAAGCCCGTCGAAGCATTCCGAGAAAAGAGCGCAGGCAAAGCATTCTACCAGCGCCCCGCCCCCGATGGTTCGCGTCCCGGGACCTATTACGTGAACCTGTACAACCTGAACGACATGTCGAAGAACGAGCTCGAGGCCCTCGCCTACCACGAGGGGCTTCCAGGCCATCACCTGCAGCTTTCGATCCAGACACAACTGGGCGATGTGCCTCCCTTCCGGCGCTTCGGCGGAGTTACCGCCTATAGCGAAGGATGGGGCCTCTATTCGGAAGAGCTGGGCAAGGACATGGGCTTCTATACCGATCCCTATTCCGATTTCGGACGGCTGGGCATGGAGCTGTGGCGCGCCGCCAGATTAGTGGTCGACACCGGCATCCATCACAAGCGCTGGAGCAGGGAAGAGGCGATTGCTTACCTTACCGAGAATACGCCCAATCCCGACGGCGACATCCGCAAGGCGATCGAACGCTACGTCGTGTATCCCGGGCAGGCGACCGCCTACATGATTGGCAAGCTGAAGATCATGGAACTGCGTGACCGCGCCCGAACCCTTCTGGGCGAAGATTTCGACATTCGCGCATTCCACGATGTAATTCTTACCAGCGGACCCGTGCCGCTCTCGATCATGGAAGAGAACGTCGATAGCTGGATCGCGCAAGAGCGATCTGCACGCTGAAGCGGGGACCGGGGCAGGTGGAACAGGGGAGCGAAGGCGAGGGAAACTATGCTTTCGAATGGGTGAAATCGCCCGACGATATCGCACCTTACCTCAACTCGCTATACATCTTGCGTTCGGGCGGGTCGACGGTCGAAGACATGATGCCTGCCTACTCAGGGCAGCTCGTCATATTGCTGCAGGGCGGCGGCACGATGTATTTTGCCGATGGAAGTACCGCCAAAGCCCTCCCCGCCTTCTTCCAGTGCCCATTCACACAGGCGCACCGGTTCCAGATCGAACCGCATACCGTGATGATGGGCGTCTCGCTCAATTTTCGCGGCTGGACCGCACTGACCGGGCTTCCGGTCGATGAATACAGCGATCGTTCCCTATCGGCCCAAGAGGCTCTCGACGAGGCACTGGCCGAACGCCTTCAGTCTATCGCGCTTCGAATTCGTTCCGGAACCCTCGACGAGCAGGCGGCATTGGAACAGCTTGCGTCGATCGTCCGCGACGGGATTTCGCCGATTTCGGAGCGTCACCGACAGGTCATCGATCGGACGCTAGATTGGCTTTCGTCCTCTTTAAAGCCAGAGATCGCCGCTCTTTATGACGTTCTGCCCTATTCCGAGCGACAGGTGCAGCGACTGGTGACACGCTTTTTCGGTCAGCCCCCGGTGCGGCTCATCCGGCGGTACCGCGCGATCCGGGCAGCAACCTTGCTTGCTATGCCGGACCTCCCGCCTCAACTCGAGGCGGAAGTTCGCGATGCGTTTTACGATCAGGCCCACATGATCAAGGAAATACGTCACTTTACCGGCCGGACGCCGAAACGCCTGCTGCCCAAAGAGAATTCGGTCGTCAAAGAGACATTAGGCGAACTGGGCTATGGCTCGGTCGACCTGTTCGGCGGCAATCAAGACGAGGCCTTGGGAAAGAACTAGGGCTCCCCTCCCCAACACCTTGCCAATTGCTAACGACTCGCAATTGACGGTTTTCCGTTGAATTTCGAAGGTCCGGCCCATAGCTGATTAATCGGAGCGGATTCGTCCGATTTGAAACTATGCGCCTTTCGAACCTTGCAGATTATGCCGTTGTCACGATGAGCCAGGCAGCTCGCCATTGCGGCGGGGGCAGGGTCAGTGCGTCGGATCTCGCGGCCGAGACTGGGCTTCCGGCGCCGACCGTACAGAAATTGGTCAGCAAACTGGTTGGCGCAGGATTGCTCCGGTCGGTGCGCGGCGCCGGTGGCGGCCTGCAATTGGCTCGCCCGGCCGCCGCTATCAGCCTTGCCGATATCGTCGAGGCGGTCGAAGGCCCGATTGCACTTACCGCCTGCATCGAAGGTACTGAATGCATGGTGGAACACGAATGCCGCATCAGGCCCCACTGGCCGATGGTCAACGAAGCTCTGCGCGGCGCGCTGGCGGGTATCCCGCTGACGCAGCTGGCGCAGGAAAAGGAAGTAGCGTGAACGAACAGGTGGACATCCAGGACCGTGAAGCGAAGGAAGCCGCTGCGAAGGCTGCAGATTACGAGCATGGCTGGTCGTCGGACATCGAGACCGAATTCGCCGAGAAGGGTCTGACCGAGGATACGGTCCGCTTCATCTCGGCAAAGAAGGGCGAGCCCGAATGGATGCTCGACTGGCGCCTCAAGGCCTTCCGCATCTGGCAGGAAATGGAAGAGCCGAACTGGGCGAAGCTCGGGTACCCGGCAATCGATTACCAGGACGCCTATTACTACGCCGCACCGAAGAAGAAGGTTGAACTGGAGTC
>CAYPGL010000090.1:0-830 GCA_964410035.1 uncultured Qipengyuania sp.
CGATGCACCAGTGGGCGTTGTCGGCGAAGGCGGCAGGGTCGTTTCGATACCGGTCGAAGCCGGTGACTGGGTTCGTCAGGGACAGGTCCTCGCGGTCATCGATCGTTCGGTCCAGTCGCAGCAAGCGCGGGCCGCATCTGCGCAGATCCAGGTAGCCCAAGCCGACGCCGAGCTCGCACAGGCCAATCTCGACCGGGCGCTGCAGCTCGTCGAGCGCGGCTTCGTCTCGCAAGCCGATGTCGATCGGCTCACTGCAACGCGTGACGCTGCCATGGCTCGTGTCCGCGTGGCGCGCGCGCAGCTGGATGAACTGCAGGCACGCAACGCCCGCCTCAACATCGTCGCCCCTTCAGCGGGCCTCTTGCTGGAACGCAATGTCGAGGTTGGTGCGACAGTATCGGCCGGTTCCGGCCCCCTGTTTCGTCTAGCCCGTGGCGGCGAGATCGAAATGCTCGCCCAGGTTGGCGAGGAACAGCTTACCAAGCTTCGCGCCGGAGTTTCGGCCGAAGTGACGCCGGTGGGTTCCGATCAGACATTCACCGGACAGGTATGGCAGGTGGCCCCGACCATTGATGCACAGAACCGCCAGGGTACAGCGCGGATCGCGCTTTCCTATGATCCTGCCCTGCGTCCCGGCGGCTTTGCCACGGCCCGCATCCTGAGCGGCACTACTACCGCTCCGCTGTTGCCCGAGAGCGCCGTCCTGTCGGATGATGACGGCAGTTTCGTCTATGTGGTCGATGCTGAAAACAAGGTTCAGCGCACACCTGTAAGAACCGGAATGGTCACGAGCGAAGGCGTCGTGATCGAGAGCGGGATCACCGGGAACG
>CAYPGL010000090.1:840-6827 GCA_964410035.1 uncultured Qipengyuania sp.
AGATCGAAAAAGCGCATCTTGGCTGGGGTGTGGAGAAGATCGTGCTGCGCGCAGGGGGCTTCCTCACTGAGGGCGAGACGGTCAATCCGCGCTCGGCTGGGCAGTAAAGGGCCTACGATGAATTTCCGCAACCTTTCCGCATGGTCGATTCGCAACCCTGTAATTCCGCTGGTTGCGTTTACTGCTCTGCTGCTGGCCGGCATTCTCAGCTTTGCGCGGATGGACGTGGTCAACAACCCCGACATCGAATTCCCGGCCGTCAACATTACCATCTCCCAGCCCGGTGCCGCACCGACCGAGATCGAAAACCAGATCACCCAGCGGGTTGAATCCGCGGTCCGATCCGTCGCGGGGGTCAACAAGATCACCTCGACTGCCCGAGAAGGCAGTTCGAACACGTTCGTCGAATTCGAGATCGGCACTGATCCGAACGACGCGGTGTCCGAGGTGAAGAACGCAATCGACGGCGTGCGTGGAAGCTTGCCGGAAGGGATTCTCGACCCGCGGATCGAGAAGGTCGATGTCGCTGGCGGCTTTCTGGGTATTTACGCCGTCGAAGCGAGCGACATGACGATCGAACAGCTCAGCTGGTTCATCGACGATACGGTCGCCAAGCGCCTCCTGTCGATCGAGGGCATGGCTGAAGCAGGGCGCTTCGGCGGAGTCGACCGGGAAATCGAAGTCACGCTCGACCTCGCGAAGATGCAGGCTTACGGAGTCACTGCATCCGAGATCAACCAAGCCTTGCGGCGCGACAATCTCGATGCGGCCGGCGGCATGGCGGAGGTCGGCGGGACCCGCCAGTCAGTCCGCGTTCTCGGCAATACCGGAAGTGCCTTCGAACTCTCCCAGCGCCAGATCCGCCTTGCGGACGGCACGACGCTCAGATTGGGCGATGTTGCGACTGTAAGCGACGGGTATTCGGAACGCACATCGATTTCCAAGGTTCGCGATCAGGAAGTCGTGAACTTCTTCATGAGCCGCGCCAAGGGTGCTTCGGACGTCACCGTCTACGAAGACGCGCAGGAGCTCATTGCGGAAATCGAAGCCGAAAACCCCGATGTCCGCTTCATTCAGCTGTTCGACACGGTCAAATATACCAAGGACCAGTACTCCAGCTCGATTGCAGCAATGATCGAAGGCGCGATCCTGGCGGTCGTGGTGGTGTTTTTCTTCCTGCGCGACTGGCGGGCGACCTTCATTTCCGCTGTCGCCATCCCGCTTTCCGCTATCCCGACATTCTGGTTCATGGACCTGCTCGGGTTTAATCTGAACTTCCTGTCGCTGCTCGCTCTCGGGCTCGTGGCGGGTGTGCTGGTCGACGATGCGATCGTGGAGATCGAGAATATCGTCAGACACATGCGCATGGGTAAATCCGCCTATCAGGCCTCGATCGACGCGGCGGATGAAATCGGCCTGCCGGTTGTCGCAACCAGCTTCTGTATCGTCGCGGTCTTCCTGCCCGTCGGCCTGATGCCGGGCGTGACGGGACAGTTCTTCAAGAACTTCGGTCTGACCGTAGTCATTGCCGTGCTGATGAGCCTGGCCGTCGCGCGCATGATCACGCCGATGCTGTCGGCTTATTTTCTCAAGGCGCATGGCCACGCGGAACATGGCGAAGGCAAGTGGATGGACCGCTATATGCGCGTACTCCACTGGTCGCTCGAGCGCGGTAAAATGCGCACACGGCGCAATGGCCTTCCTGGGCCAAAGCGTCGCTGGGTCTATGCATTGTCGCTCCTGCTCGTCGTGTTCGCCTTGCTTGCTATTTCCGGCGCTGCGGTATTCATGACCTTCAATGCGATCGATGGATTGCAGATACCCCAGACGCTGGCCAATGCCGTCGCTGATGAAGGCTTTCTGCATGATCTGGTGATGCGCCCGCTGCAGATCATCCAGCTCGCAGTGGCGACCGCAGTCGGTTTCGCCCTGGTGTTGGGTTTCCTGAAAGTTCTTGGCTTCCTCACCCGTGTGATTGGCGAGCGACTCGGCCAGAGCTGGCGTTATCTCGAAGCGCGCTTTTACGATCACCGCGTGTGGATGCTGGGCGTCGGCTGGTTCTCATTCCTGCTGACGATCCTGCTGTTCACCCAGACACCGTTCCAGTTCAATCCCGAGATTGATGACGAGAACGTCCAGGTCGAAATCGAGATGGTGCCGGGCACGACACTGGAAACGACAGAACGTGTGGCCGATCAGGTCGCCGCCCTGCTTTATGAGCAGCAGGAGGTCCAACAGGTTCTTGAACGCGTCCGGGAGGGTCAGGCGACTCTTTACATTACCCTGAAAGGAGACCGCGAACGTCCGTCCTACGAGTTTACTCGCGCCCTCGCGCCGGAACTGGCACTGATCCCCGACGCCAGGGTCCGCTGGAATTCGATGGGCGGTCCAGGCGGCGGTGGCAGCGGGCGCGATTTGACGATCATGCTCGCCGGCTCCAATCCCGAACTTCTCAGCGAAACCGCCTCGAAGGTCGTCGAAGAGATGAAGGGCATCTCGACCATCGTTGCCCCGCGTATCACCGCCGACGTCCCCCGCCCCGAAATCATCATTCGGCCGCGCACCGAACTGCTTGCCGATCTGGGCGTGTCCACCGCCGCGATGAGTCAGGCGATCCGCATTGCGACTATGGGTGAGATCGAGCAGAACGCAGCGAAGTTTTCGTTATCCGATCGCCAGATTCCAATCACCGTGCGTCTGCCGGAAGGAGCCCGGGAAGATATCGTCACGATCGAGAACTTGCCAGTTCCGACGGCCAATGGCACTTCGGTTCCCCTGGGCCGGATTGCCGACATCACCTTCGGCTCGGGCCCGACGACGATCCAGCGCTACAACCAGAACCGCCGTGTCTTCATCGGGGCCGACCTCGCCAGCGGTGTACTGCGCGGCAATGCCATGGAACAGGTAGATGCCCTGCCTACATTGGCAAACCTGCCGCAGGGCGTGATCCGCGACCAGGTCGGCGAAGACGAAATGCAGCAGGAACTGATGGACAATTTCTCCGTCGCCCTGCTTGCGGGTATCCTCCTCGTCTTTGCGGTGCTGGTGCTGCTCTACAAGCGTCTGATGAGCCCGCTGGTCAACATGACCTCTCTCGCACTTGCGCCCCTCGGCGGGATATTCCTGGTCTGGATCGTCGGCCAACCACTCTCGATGCCGGTGCTGATCGGGGTTTTGCTGCTACTGGGCATCGTATCCAAAAACTCGATCCTGCTCATCGACTTCGCGATCGAGGCAATGGACGCCGGACAGAGCAAGATGGAAGCCATCATCGATGCGGGGCACAAGCGTGCCCAGCCGATCGTCATGACGACCGTCGCGATGACCGCAGGCATGGTGCCGACGGCACTCAGTCTTTCGGGCGACGGCGCGTGGCGCGCGCCGATGGGTACGGTGGTGATCGGAGGCCTCATCCTTTCGACACTCCTGACGCTTCTCATCGTGCCGGCCGGTTTCAGTCTGGCGGACGGGTTCGAAAAGCGCGCCGGTCCGTGGATGCGCAACCGTTTCCTGACCTACCGACCAGGTGACGAAGACGATGTTCCAGGGGAAAAGGGCCACCAACCCGGGATCGAACCGGCAGAGTAAGCGTCGCCTAGATATGGCGGGCACATCCGATAAACTGGCTGGATCGAGCGGAGCGCCGCTCCCGCCTGATCGCGCCCGCGTTATGCGCCGTACTGCCACGGGCATGCTGGTCCTCATGGCAGCAATCTTCATTGCCTCCGGCCGCTGGCTCGACGTGCATCCGGCTTGGGGTTACGTCCATGCCTTCGCCGAGGCCGCGATGGTGGGCGGCCTTGCCGACTGGTTCGCGGTGACCGCGCTATTCCGGCGCCCGCTCGGCCTGCCGATCCCGCACACTGCGATCATCCCGGAGAACAAGGACCGTATCGCGGATACGATGGCGGGTTTCCTCCGCGAGAACTTCCTCACGCCGCAAGTTGTCGCCCGAAGGATGGGATCGATGAACCTTGCCTCGGCGGTGGGGAGCTATCTGGCCGATCCCAGAGCTGCCCGCGATTCGCGCGTCCGGGCCGGTGCCGGCGAACTCGCGGTCGAAGTGCTGGAATCGCTAGACCCCGACCGGCTGGGCACGCAAGTCCGTTCCGGCCTCGCCACACAGATCGAGAAGCTGGAGGTCTCGCCCCTTCTTGGTAGCATGCTGGATGCCATGATCGAGGACGGGCGGCACAAGGTGCTGATCGACAAGATCATCCGCTGGGCAGGCCTCGTGCTCGAGGACAACGAGCAGATGGTTCGGGACATGGTGCACAACCGGGCCAATGCGGTCCTGCGGTTCACCGGCCTTGACGAAAGAGTTGCCAATTCGGTTCTCGACGGTCTCTACAAGCTCCTTGCCGAAGTGCTGGTCGATCCCGAGCACCCGCTACGCAACAAGATCGAGGAGGGCCTCCAGGAGCTCGCCCGCGGCCTGCGCGAGGATCCCGAAATGCAGGCCCGCGTCGAGCGCATGAAAGTCGAACTGGTAAACAATCCGGCGATCGCAGACTGGTGGCAGTCGGTATGGGAGCGCATCCGTGCGCGCCTCATCAGGAGCATCCGCGAAAGCGGCGGTGCGGGAGGCGGTTATCTCGGAGAGACCCTGGCTGAACTTGGCAGCGCCCTACGCGACGACATCCGCCTGCAGCAGCAGGTCAACCGCTTTGCCCGCCGGACCGCCGTGGGCGTGGCAAGCCGCTATGGCGACCAGATCGTGCAATTAGTCAGCGAAACCGTGCGACGCTGGGATGCGACGACCCTCACAGCCCGCGTCGAAAGTGCCGTGGGGCGCGATCTTCAGTTCATCCGCATCAACGGCACCTTAGTGGGCGGGCTGGTGGGCCTGACCCTGCATTTTTTGACCGCGATTATCGGCTGACTCTGCTCACGGTAGTACGTAACGGATTTTCGTGGCGTAATATGACCGCATCGGCTTGCCCTCGGCGTCGAGCGCTGGCTCGAATGTGGCCCGCATCATTTCCTTGCATGCGGGCGATTTCAGTTTTTCCAGGTCGGTCGCGTCGGACTGGCGACATTCGACAGGGGTTCCGGTTTCGTCGACGATGACGACGAAGCGAACCGCACCCTGCTCACCGCCTCGAAGTGCTGCAGTGGGATACTCGGACACGAAGCGGCGAATGACCGAATTGAGATTGGTCCAGCGGGGGCCGCGCTGCATTGTCTTGTGCTGCGTCAGATCGAGGCCCCAGTGCTCTACGAAACTTTCGGCGCACTGGTTGAGCGCGGTCAGGGCGGGGACGAGGTTGTCGAGCCGCAACGTGGCGATCCGGCGATCGCCTTGGACGACATGCAGGTCCTCGTTTCCGGCGAAACGTTCCGCAGGAATATTGGCGAGACCGCCGACATTCTCGATCCAGCTTTCGTCCGTATCGACATTCTTTTGCTCCCCGGGTTCTGTGAGCGAGGTAGCAATCGTGAGGATGGCCGGATCGTATTTACCGAGAGAGCCCTTGCTGTACCGTTCCTCGTAGGTAGGTTCGAGCGTCCCGAACCGGAAACCGATTGGCTTGTTCCATCGCGTCTTCTCCATGGCCGGCCCGGCCACTGCGAAATCCACGTCGGCAGTCGGCTTGTCGAGTTCCATAAACAGCAGGTGTTCGGTTGCGCCTTCACCGAAGCGGCGGGCGAGGCGGCACTTTTCGTCCGCGACATCAAGATGCCAACTGCTGGAAGGCTTCAATAAAGGCACCTCCGCCCTGTCCTCGGCCTCCGCCGGCGAAGCCATAACAAACGACGTAGCAAGAATTAAGGCAATCGAGCGCAAAAAAATCCTCCTGTTTCCGGTACGATACAGAAAACAGGAGGATCAACAATTACTTAAATTGCTCAAAGCTTTTCGGTCAGTTCCGGGACAGCCTTGTAGAGATCCGCGACTAGGCCGATGTCGGCGACCTGGAAGATCGGGGCATCCTCGTCCTTGTTGATCGCGATGATGGTCTTGGAATCCTTCATCCCTGCAAGGT
>CAYPGL010000091.1:0-696 GCA_964410035.1 uncultured Qipengyuania sp.
ACACGCTCGTCGATCTCGACGCCCGCGTACTGCTCGGCGAATTCCCGACCGGTGGGGATGTTGCAGTCCAGCTGAACCTTACGAATATATTCGATGAATATTACATCGGCTTCTTCGGTGGTTCGTTTGACGGCTTCGGCTTCGCACAGATCGGTGCTCCGCGCGCCGGCAGCATTTCGCTGGTGATCGGCTACTAAGTGGACATCCGGTTTGTACATAGGAAAGGGCGGCCCTTCGGGGCCGCCCTTTTCGTTTGCAGGAACGGCGAACGGCGTTACCCTGTTTTCAAGCCATGGCCGAACCCGCAACAAGCTTCAGCAACAGCAAGCGACGTCCAAACCCGTGGGTGATCGCTTTGATCGTCCTTTTCCACCTGGCTGTTCTTTACGGTCTGGCTCGCGCTCTCGCACCGGGATCGGTCGCCAGCGTGGAGCGCTCGGTTGTGTCGGCCTTTACCGTCACGGTCAGCACACCGGAGGAGGAAGTGCCGGTGGTCGAACCTCAGTCCGATGAGGGTGCGCAGGGCGATCCGGGTGAGGAGGCAGTGCCGCAGCCCGTCACGGCGCCCGCCCCCCGGCAGACCCTCAGGCCAGAGCGCCCAGTTCCGCGAGCATCTTCAACTGGCACCGCAACCACCTCCGGCGCGACGCAATCGGGCGAGGGGACTGGCGCGGCGGGGAGCGGCAAAGGGACCGG
>CAYPGL010000091.1:706-6738 GCA_964410035.1 uncultured Qipengyuania sp.
GCCTTGGTCAAGTGAAAAACTATCAGTACGGCCCGAATCTGTTCCACAGGCGACCGGTGCTGATGGCTTTGCTGCCGGTACCGGCACTTTGCGGGTCGGGTTTTACCTGGCGCGGCGGGGAGCGGCGAAGGGACCGGAGCCGGACGCGGCGGTGGCGGACAACGCGGTGTGGCCGCGACGAAACCCGTCCTGACACGCACAATTAGCGATGTTCGCGCCTTTCCCATTCCGCCGGGGGGACGTCAGGCGCGTATCGGGGAATCGGTTATCGTCCGGCTGTCGGTCTCGGCGGAAGGGCGCGTCACGGCGTGTTCGATCCACCGTCCGAGCCCCTTTCCCGAGACGGATGCCGTGGTCTGCCGCCTATCCTATGAACAGATACGTTTCGAACCTGCGCGCGATGCCCAAGGTAATCCGTTGCCGGCAGTCTTCCTTTACCAGCAGCGCTTCTTCAACTGAAGGAAGCGCTAGGACTGCTATCGACTAGCCGATCGAAATTATTGGGGTGGCGCGCGAGTTGATTCAGTTCTGCCACGCGGCTGTGACCGCTTAGCTGGCCCGAGCGGCCCAAACCGGTCCTCAAGCTGTTCGGGGATCGCAAGCTCTTCCAGCATGCCCTCGATCGCCTCGCGGACCGCTCGCGGTTTGCAGAACCAATCGTCGTCGCGGGGCATGCGCCAGCAAGTGTTGTGACCGATCAGGCTGCCTCGAAAGGGCACGATTTCATCTATGTCCCGGCATGCACGGCGCATTCGATAGGGGTCGAGCTCACCCTGATCGAAATCTAGCAGAACACCGACATTACGCACCGGCTCTATGATTACGCTGGGATCGCCCGCTAATCTCGATGAGGCCATGGCGTCCACTTGGCGCGTACCGCAACCGTCCGAGTTCCGCATAAGGGTCGACCCGGCCAGCGAACAGATCCTGATGGAGGGACCCGACTTTTTTCTCGCCAATGTACAGGCAAACCTTCGCGGGATTTGCAGGCGCGCCTTCGCGGAGCAGTTCAGGTATTTGCCTGTCGATGGCCGACGGCGTTTAAAGTGAACCGGGCGCTGCGGGTTGGGCGGATTGTCCGGAGCATATAGAGTTTTCGCAAAGCCAGCGCTGTCTTCTGATCGCTAATCCTTTGCCGCTTTGCCGGAACCCGTTGGCGTCAGGATATTGAGGAGGTCATCCTTGCCATAGGGCTTGGTCAGCAGGCCAGAAGCGCCGAGTTCCTCCACCCGGTCAGCCATTTCGCCATAACCGGTGGCAAGCCAGAACGGGATACCTAATCGCGCAAGTTCTTCTGCGACCCGCTCGCTGCTCTCATTGCCGAGATTGTAGTCCAAAATGGCTAATTCCGGGGCTGTCTTCTGGAGCGCGTTCAGCGCTCCCGCTACGCTGCTTTCCACTGTCACCGTATCCACGCCAAGCTCGCGCAGGCTGTCTTCGGTATCGAGAGCGATTATCATGCTATCTTCGACGAGAAGCACGCGTTTCGGAAGGTCGGCCGAATGCGATTTTTCATCTGGATTTTTTGTTTGCATAGGCCTTCCCGTGCTGTCGGCGCTGCGCCAGGATAGATATCGCACTGGTACGCAGAATTCCGCCTCGAGGCCCGAGAGCTTGTATTCCACCTTGGCATCGCCGCCGAGTTCGAACGGGATCGATCGTTCGATGATGGTTGATCCAAAGCCCCGTCTGCTCGGCGGCTTGACCGGTGGCCCGCCGCTTTCACGCCAGTGCAGGTTCAGCGAGGTGTCGGCATTCTGGACGATGTCGATTGTCAGTCGGCCGGTGCTATCCGACAAGGAGCCATATTTGGCGGAATTCGTGATCATCTCGTGGATGACAAGCGCTAGGACCGTATACGCCTCGGGCGCGATCATGGCTTCGGGGCCGTTGACGATCAGACGATCGTTCCTGTCGGTTAGATAGGCATGGGCTTCCGTGTCGATCAGTTCGCGCAGCGGGGCCGAAGACCAGTTCCCTTTGGTTATGTTGTCGTGCGCGCTTGCAAGCGCTGAAATCCGCCCGCCTACGATGTCGGAGAATTCCTCAATCGACCCGGCTTCACGCTGCGACTGGTTGATGAGACCTCGGATCAGGTTGAGTATATTGCGAACGCGGTGATTGAGCTCTGCAATAAGCAATTCCTGCTGCGCCTGGGCCTTCGCGCGCTCCTGAACCGCTTCGTCAGTCAGGCGCAGGATGATTTCCAGCAAGGTCTTGCGAAGACCATCGGCAACCTGCAGTTCCCCCGGCGTCCATGGCGAACTGTGACCTTCGACCGATTCTTGCCAAGCCTCGAAGCTCTTTCGGGGAGTTAGGCGGGCACCATGGGGCCCATATTCCAACGGCTTATCCGGGTTGCCGGCCCAGGTAACCGTCTGGGTTAGCCCGCGGCGCCAGAGCACGAGATAGTCGCGCGGTGTGCGCGAGACTGGAACAATCAAGGCCCCTACCGCGCGGTCGGCAAACTTCTCTGCCTTGGGCAGGCGCTCGGCAATCGCATCGCTGGCGAGAATGCGGTTGGTAGTGGCGCCGTTGAGGCTTGGTACGATTGCGCGGAACTCTTCTTCGTTCGGCGCCGCTCCGCGCGCATCGTAAATGTCGTCTACGAAAACGCTGGCCCCATCGTGCGGGATGATCTGCTGGATGACCGGCGTCAGGAGGGGCAGGCTCTCGCTGAGCGGGGTGCCGGCCGCAATATCGCGCATCAGCCGGTCGTGCACCTTTCGACCGTTCTCGCGCAATTGTTCGCGCTCTCGGAACAATGCGCGTTCGAGCATCAGCGAGAACAGTTCGGAAAACAGCTCCGCCGCGGTCCGCTGCGAATAAGGCAAGACCTTTGCGGAATAGTGGTGGCACGCGAACAGGCCCCACAGCTTCCCGCCGATAATGATCGAAATTGAAAGCGACGCCCCTACACCCATGTTCTGAAGGTATTCGATATGTATCGGCGAAACGGCGCGCAGCGTGCTCATGGAAAGATCGATGGCATCGCCCTCGGTGCTTACACCGGGTTCGATCGGGACCGGATCTTCCTCCACATCGCTGATTATGCGAAAGCGGTTGCGCTTGTAGAGTTCGCGTGCCTGCGCAGGAATATCGGACCTGGGATAACGCAGGCCGTGGAATGCTTCGAGGTCGTCACGCCGGGCTTCTGCCACCACTTCTCCCGAAAGATCAGGGTGGAAGCGATACACCATGACCCGGTCGATATCGAGCGAAAGGCGTAATTGTCGCGCGGCCTCGCCAAGCATGCGCTCGCTGCCCTCGACCTTTTCCAGACGAGCCATGATTGGCCGCAGCAGTCCGATCTGTCGGTTGACGTCACCCTCGGCATGGCGTTCGAGTTCGATGATGACGTAGTGGCCAGAGGCGTGCACCGCGCAATCGAAGAGTTGCCCATCGTCCAGAAGGTCCACGCCAAAGAGGCGCTCTACCTGGTCGGGGTCGACCAGCGCTGCAACAGCGCTTCGCAATCGTTCTACGGCGCGATCCGATAGAGTGTCGGACAGGCGGCTGCCGACACCAATCTCTTGTGATGTGCCCAGGATTCGCTCGAGGTTCGCGGACCGCTGCGCCAAAAACCAGTCGGTGTTGACCGCCAACAGCGCGCCGAAACCCTGAATGTGTCCGAGCTTGTGGATCGCCTCGCGATCGCAATTGGACAGATCGACATCTTGCATTGTCGGGGTCAAGCGGCCACTTCCACTGCTTCAGAGGAAAAGGCGCTTTCGAAGACCGCGAATGCCCTGAGGGCGCCTTCGATCGCCTGACTCACCTTCGCGTGGTCTCTCTCTGCGTGAAGGACACCGAGAAGTTCGGAGAAATAGGTTGTTAGCCTTGTATCTGAAAGGAAGCGTTCGGCATCATGCAAACCAGCCTTACGCCTGCGGCCCAGGATCGTTCGGTTGCCGAGTGCAGAGCCGGCCACGACCCAGGCAGCGCCAAGCGCTTCAGCAGGGGAATTCAATCGAAAGGTGCCACGTGTCGACGAAGGTTTGACACCAAGGTCATGCAAATCGCCGAGCAAGAGCTCGATTTGCTCTGGAGGCGCGCTCAATCCTTCGGGCGGCTGCCGATCGAGCGCACTCCCAACCGTTTTCCGGGCGCAGTATTGCGCAGACAGGAAAGCTGCGTATCCGCGGCCGTTTGACACTGACATTTCGCCAACCATGTCGTCGAGGTGCGCATGGATCGCTCCTGTCGCTTGCCTCAGTTGCTCTCTCAAACGTCGACCCCGTCCTCAGAATTGCATTCGCCGGATTGAGCTAAGTACAGGCAAGCGAACGCTGTTCGAAAGCAAGGCAGCAGGAGGCAGGCGAAATGAACCTTCCTAATCGCGATAAAGAGCGCTTATATCCGGCTTTGGTTCCAAGGCTTTAGAAGAATTTACGCCGCACCCGACCAAGCCGATAACGGGGGCATCCTACTTGGCCGTCAGGAGCTTCTGACCCTTCTTGCGTATCGCTGCGGCGATGATGGGTTCCACGAACGAAAGTGCAGGGGGCAGATCAATCTCGAAAACCACCTGCGTTTCTTCGATAAGAACTTGCGCACGCGTCAGATTACCCATGGCGTTGATGTTCAGTGCCATGCGATCTTCATCGGGCCAGCTCGTAGTGACATCGGCCATTCCGCCTGGGATCGCATCGCCGATCTCGTGACTGCGCGCGTGGAGGCGGCGGCGCACTTCTTCCTTGCCGAGATCATGCTGCAGAGGAACGCGCATCAGTCTTTGTTCTCCAATTGCGGCGAGGTCTGTGTGCCTTCGCCGAACTTGTAATCGAGATAGCGGTGCTTGATCGCCAGATCGTCGAGCGAGCCTTCAGCTAGCTGACGCGTGATGCTGTCGATTTCTCCGCTGATCTTGCCGAGGCTGTCGGTCAGCTGTTCGTCCGGAGTGGCACCCGCCCGCTTCTCGTTCCGGAGATGGGCAGGAATCTTGCGGTAACTGTCGATCATTTCCGGCAATTGCTCGCCGACTAGGCTGCGGACTTCGCGCGCCTTGGGGTGGTTCTGATCGACATTTGCCAGCTGCAGCCCGAGAGCGTCCAACTGCACGCCCATGTCGCTTACAATCTTTGCCGCCGGTGGGGGCAGGGCAGGTCGCTGGCTTTCGAGCCAAAGCTCGGTCCGCCCGACCATGTCCTTAACATTGCCCTTGTTAAGATGTTCCCGCTTCGGGCTCTTGAGCTTGGGGTAGTTGCCCAGCACAGCAATTGCGATCACGCTGGCGACCAGTACGGCCATTACCCCGGCAAAACCGATCCCGTCGATCACCATTCCCGCGACACCAGCGGCCACCCATATGCCGAATAGCGTGATCAGGATGTTGCGAATTCGGCGGGTCCATAGGTCTCGCTTGATTTTGGCCGAGCCTGCACCGATTGATGGCATGCGGCGGTGCCTTCCGCCCGAACGGTTGTCGTCGCGAACGATGCGTGCTTCGCCAATAATGCGATCGCTGTCTCGGGTGGAATCGCTCATATCAGCCTTCGATACTGAGCAGGCCGCTTTCCGCCACCTGCTTCTGTGCCTGCGATTGCCCTTCGGCCCGCGCGATATAGCCTTTCGACTTCTCTACTTCGTCGCTCAACACGGTGACCGTCTGCTTCATGCTTTCCAGGGCGCGGACCTTGAATTCGTCCACCTCGTCCATCGTGTCGTAGATGTTCTGGAAGGCGCGCTGCAGCGTTTCGAGCGGGATGGTGCTCGCCGCGGCCTGTTCGTGGATCTTGCCGGTCTGGTCGCGCAGCATCGTCGAAGTGCTGTCGATAATGCCTGCAGTCGTATCGTTGAGCGCGGTGATCTGACCTAGAACAAGGCGCTGGTTGGTCATCGCCTCGGCCACCGTTACAGCGGTACGCAATGCGCCAACCGTAGTGGTGCTGGCGCGGTCGACGCCCTTCACGAGTTCGATATTGTTCTTCTTGACCAGATCCAGTGCCAGATAGCCCTGCACGCTGACCGCCATCTGGGTCAGCAGGTCCTGTGTGCGTTGACGGACATAGAAAAGCGCAGTCTCCCGCACC
>CAYPGL010000092.1:0-6710 GCA_964410035.1 uncultured Qipengyuania sp.
GCAGCTAGCCGACGCGCGCGAAATTTTCTCCATGCTCGACGCTGAAAAGCTGCGCGAGGCGGCCGAGAAGCACAGGCCCGACTATATAGTGCCCGAAATCGAAGCGATCCGCACTTCCGTGTTAGCCGATCTTGAGGTTGAGGGCTTCACGATTGTCCCTTCGGCTCGCGCTGCACAGCTGACGATGAACCGCGATGCGATCCGCGATCTTGCCGCGAACGAGCTTGGGCTGGTGACGTCGAAATATCGCTACGCCAAGAATCTCGAGGAGGCGCGCGCAGCGGCGGAGCACATCGGCTTTCCCTGCGTGATCAAACCAGTGATGTCGTCATCGGGCAAGGGTCAGAGCACGGTGCGCGAGGAGGCGAAGCTGGAAGAGGCGTGGGACTATGCCTGTGCCAACATGCGTGGCGACCGGCAGCGCGTCATAGTCGAGCAATTCGTCGACTTTGACTACGAGATTACCCTACTTACAGTGCGGCACAAGGAGGGCGTGACCTTCTGCCCTCCGATCGGGCACCGGCAGGAACGCGGCGATTACCAGGAAAGCTGGCAGCCAACGCCCATGACGGAAACGGCAATCGCCAAGGCGCAGGAAATGTCGCGGAAGGTTGTCGATGATCTCGGCGGTTATGGCCTGTTCGGGGTCGAATTCTTTGTAAAGGGCGAGGAAGTCATCTTCTCCGAGCTATCGCCCCGTCCTCACGATACCGGAATGGTGACGCTGGTGAGCCAGAACCTGACCGAATTCGACCTGCATGCCCGGGCCGTGATGGGGCTGCCAGTGTCGCCCAAAATGCGGGCGCGGCCGTCCGCCAGTGCCGTCATCCTTGCCGAGCGCGACAGCGCGGCGTTGTCATATGAATGCCTCGCCGAAGCTTTAGAAGAGCCAGGCACCGATCTCAGGATCTTTGCCAAGCCGACCAGCCGGCCATATCGCCGGATGGGCGTTGCGTTGGCGACGGCAGGCGATACCGACGAGGCACGGCGCAAGGCGCGCGATGCGGCACACAAGGTCCGGATAGTCTACGGCGACTAACCGAAAAAGCTGTCTATCGCGACGCAGGTGGCCACGCCCACCACAATGTTCATCGGTAACCCGATCTTGAGGAAGTCCACGAAACGATAGTTCGCCGCGCCATAGACCAGCGTATTGGTCTGGTATCCGATGGGCGTCGCGAAACTGGCGCTCGCTCCGAACATCACCGCCACGACCATCTCGCGCACATCTGCTCCTGTGGCCTGGGCGAGTCCGATGGCGATGGGGGTGAGAATTACCGCTACGGCATTGTTGGTCACGCTTTCAGTCAGCAGGCTGGTCAGCGCGTATATAGACAGCAGCATGAGCAGCGGGGTGGCAGAGGCGAAGAAAGGCTGCGCCCACGTTACGAGCAAATCCACCGTTCCGGCATTTTCCAGCCCCCTGCCGAAGGCGAGCATGCCGAAGATCAGGACCAGCGTATTGCCGTCGATTGCACTCCACGCCTCTTCAGGTTCGAGGCAGCGGGCGAGGAGGACAAAACCTGCGCCGAGAAGCGCAAGAGCCTGGATCGGGAGGTTGAACAGGGCGGCCAGCACGACCACGCCCACCAGCGTTCCGATGGCCACCGGCGCATGACGGCGACGAAAAGCGCGAGTGGGTGCCTGGTTAACTGTGCCAAGTCCGACATTGCCGTTGAGTGCCTGTGCCGCGTCGGTGCCGGCAGCGATCAGCAAGCGGTCGCCGGCACGAACCCGGACCTCGGCCAGTTCGGGCCCCGCCAGGTGCCGAGGCCGGGACAGGCCGAGCACGCGGACCTTGAGCTTGGAGAGCATGGGAATGTCGGCCAGGCGCCGCCCGATGATGGGGTGCGACGAGGACACCACTGCTTCCACCAGCGCCAGATCGCGCGGTCGCTCCGATCCCGCCGTTGCCACTCCCCCGCCGACGCCTGTTAGACCGGCACGAAAGTCGAATGCTTCGGCCAGAGAAGCGAGTTCGGCCGGGCTCGCACCAACGACGAGCTGATCGCCTGCGGCCAAAACGTGTCCGTCTAGACCATTCCGGGCAATCGCTCCCCCGCGCTTAACTCCGATTATTCTAACACCCGGGCGACGGGCGAGCGCGATTGCCCTCAAACGCTGGCCGACCAGCGGACTGTCCTGCATCACGGTAAGATGCGAAAGATAGAAATCGCTTTCCGTTTCATCTTCATCAAGCGCGCGGGGTGGCCGGTCGGGAAGCAGTTTGGGACCGATCAGGGCGAGAAACAGAGCACCCGCAGTGGCGGCGATAAGTCCCACACCGGTTATCTCGAACATCCCAAAGGGGGCGAGACCTTGTTCACGGGCCACACCGTCAACCAGAAGATTCGTCGATGTGCCGATGAGCGTCATCGTGCCGCCCAGGATCGAGAGATAGGAGAGCGGTATCAGCAGGCGTGTCGCAGCGATGCCGAGCGCCTTGGCAAGACGTTTGACGATGGGGATCATCACCAGCACGACCGGCGTGTTGTTCATGAAGGCAGATGCGGCGACAGTACCCAGCCCGATTTCGGCCACCGCGAGACGAGGTTTGCGCCGCGTACGCCGGATGATCCAGCCGGAGATTTCCTCTAGGGTTCCGGTCCGCAAGAGCGCTCCGGACAGGACGAACATCGCCGCGATAGTAATGGGTGCCGGATTGGAGAAGACGTCTAGTAGTTCGTCTGTCGACAAGAAGCCAAGAAGATACATCGCCAGCCCGCCCACCGAGGCGAGGACCACCGGTGGCAGGCGTTCAAGCATGAAGCCAGCAAAAAGGATTGTGAGAAGCGCCAGCCCGATCTGCGGGTAGAAGGCGACAAGCGAATCGGGCAGCAACGCTGGCATTCGCGAAACTGCTAGCGGCAAACTTAGGATTGCAAAGCGGAATAAGAACCCGCCGAAGGTACGTTTCTCCGACGGGCTAGATCAACTCGGTATCAAGTGGGGGCGAAACTAACGACAGCGGCCCCGTTCGATTTCGCGGCCGAGCAGCGCTCCGCCCGCCGCCCCGAGAATTGTACCGAGGCTGCGGTCACCGCGTGAATCGATTTCGCGGCCAAGGATCGCGCCGAGCGCGCCACCGACGATCAACCCGGTCGTGCCATCCTGTTTGCGGCAATAGACGCGCCCATCGCGCCCCCGCCAAATACGCGTATTGTGATAAACCCGCTCGTCATAATGCCGGCCGTGTGCGCGCGCATAACGATCTCCGCGATAGCGGCGCTTGCGCCAGCGATCATCGTCATCGTCGTCATCATCTTCCCAATCGTCATCGTCCCAGTCATCATCATCGGCATGATGCCATGTCATCGAAGGGTTGTGATCCGCTAGAGGCGCGAAGCCGTACACCGGTTTAACCGCGCTTGCGGGTGTGGCGAAAACGACGCCGCCAACGGCAAGAGCGAGGAGCGAGCTTGTTGTTTTCCTAAGCATGGGTTCGTCTCCAGATTTGCAGGTGCTTCCCACTGTGTTCGGCGAAACATGAACGGAATAAGACCGGTCGCGACAGGCTGGCCCTGATTACGGTGAACTGCCTCGTGATTGCGTTCGTTTACTTTGCGGCCTGTGCACTCGCGCGGACGCCCAAGTGATCGAGGGCATGGAAGCTGGTGGCCATATAGGTCCAGTTTCCACGAGCGTTTTTGCCTAGGAAATCCTCCCCAAACCGAGCGAGGAACATTTCAACTTCGTCGCCGGGGACATCGGCCGCGTCAATGCCATGGCGGGGTATCTCGATATGGGTGCGGCAGGCGTCGAGCTCAGGACGCGCTTTGCCTGCGCGGCGGAGAGCATCCCCCATGAGAATCTCAGAAAGGCGTTCTTCCCCGCAAGTGCGCGCGATGCTGAAACCAGTTTTCAGGTCGATCCGCACCTGCCGGTAATCCCGCTTTGTGCGCTCAAGAAAAAGGGAACCGAAGAATTCACCCGGAAACAGATCGAAGTCGCGAGCGTTCTTGATCGCGAAGAGATCGCAATGGAAGAAGCACAGCTAAGGATCGAATACTATTGCGCGGGCGCCCTGCGCCGCGCCATGACCGATGGCGATGTCGAAAATGGCGGCCTAATGCCAGGCCAGTCGGTCGGCATGCTCAAGGGAAAAGAATCGGTCGTGGAGATCATTGCCAAGTTGAGGACGCAAAGCGAGGACGCGCTCACGCGCCGGTAAGTTGGAAATTCATCAGCTCGATCTTGACGTCGCAATCTATCGCGACCGGGTACAGGTTACCCACCGCGGAACTGAAACTTTCGTCGACCAGAGGGCCGAATATCCTTTCTCAACCGAACAATCGGTGGTCGGACACGCACGCTATCTTGAAGATACGATCGTTCGCGCCATCCGGCAGATCGTAAGGGAAGGCGGCTTTTCGCTGCGAAACCCGATTGCCCATGTGATCCGCTGTGACGGGGGCTTCAACGAAGAAGAAAGGTCGATTGTCGAAAACGCCCTTCACGAGACTGGAATGAAAGAGGTGATCTTCGAGCTCGATGACTGAAAAGTGCAAGTATCGCTGGGTTTAGGCCTTCGTACTTGCGATTTCCTTGGATAAGCCGCCAAGAGTGCTCATGTCAGAGCCCCTTGTTCTTACCCTTTCCTGCGCCGACCGACCGGGCATCACTGCCCGTGTAGCCTCATTCCTGTTCGCGGGTGGCGGCAACATCCTCGAGGCGCAGCAATTCAACGACCAGTCTTCGAACGCTTTCTTCATGCGGGTCGAATTCGATCCCGGCAAAGCAAAACGGGATCGTCTTCGCGAGCAATTCTTCGACCTGGCGGCGAAGTTCGAAATGGACTGGAAGCTCGCCTTGCGCGATCGGCCAAGGCGGGTGCTGATCATGGTCAGCAAGTTCGATCACTGTCTTGCAGACCTGCTCTACCGCTGGCGTATCGGCGAACTGGCAATGGAGCCGGTGGCGATCGTTTCGAATCATCCGCGCGAAACGATCGAGCGTGCGCATCTGGGCGATATTCCCTTCCATCACCTTCCGGTCACGCCGGAAACCAGGCCAAAGCAGGAAGCCGAGGTGCGAAGGCTGGCCGAGCGGTACGATGCCGAGATGATAATCCTGGCGCGTTACATGCAGATCCTTTCGGATCGCCAAGCAGAACATTTCGCAGGGCGCTGCATAAACATCCACCACTCCTTCCTACCCGGCTTCAAGGGTGCAAAGCCTTACCATCAGGCCTACGAGCGAGGGGTCAAAATGATCGGCGCCAGCGCGCATTACGTCACTGCGGAATTGGACGAGGGCCCGATCATCCACCAGGCGGCCGAGCCGGTCACCCATGCCGACAGTCCCGATCAACTGGTCCGCAAAGGGCGGAACATTGAAAGCCGCGTTCTGGCCGAGGCCGTGCGATTGCATCTCGAAGAACGCGTCCTGCTCAACGGGCACCGCACGGTGGTTTTCGGAAACTGATTGACCGCGCGCGGTGACGAGCGGCTTTGCCTCTACGCCTCTTCAAACCCATTGGGTCCTTGCCCGATGCGCGCAGCTTGCTAGGCTCTTGGGCGGACGGGCGAGCGGAGAGTGATTTTATGTGCGATGAGCACCAACTGGCCCGATGGGCAAGACAGCAACTGTCCCGCCGGAAGTTCGGCGCGTGCGGCCTTGCAGGTGCTGCGGCTGCCTGTGCGCCGATGGAAATGGGAAGCGGCGCCGACGTCCGCACGATTGCAGGCCGTCAGGTGAGCTTCAACACCTCTTCCGGTACGCTGGATGGCGAGTTCTTTCACCCCGAAACGGGTGACCATCCTGCAGTGATTTTCTGGCCCGACATCGCAGGAATCCGGGATGCCAAGCGCCAGATGGCGCGGCGTCTCGCTGGGGAAGGATATGCAGTTCTCCTAGTCAATCCCTACTACCGCGACGTATCCGGAGAACAATTTTCCGACTTCGCGACTTTTGCAGCAAACGAGGGTTTCCAGAAGGTGCGGCCCTGGCGGGGCAAGCTCGATGCCGCGGCGATCGGATCGGATGCGCAGGCCGCGGCCGGATGGCTGCTTAAACAAAACGCCGTCGACACCAAAGCGCGTATCGGAACCCAAGGCTATTGCATGGGCGGGCCCTTCACGATCTGGAGCGCTGCCGCAGACGATCGGATCGGCGCGGCGTGTAGCTTCCATGGCGGCGGTTTGGTGCGTGATGGCGAGGCCAGTCCGCACCGGATGTTGCAGGACGATGTCCGCTATCTCATCGCCATTGCACAGGATGATGATGCCGAAGAGCCGGAAGCCAAGACAGCCTTGCGTAATGCCGCGTCGGCAGTCGGCGCATCTGCCGAAATAGAGGTGTATGCGGGAGATCACGGCTGGTGCGTGCCGGATAGTCCCGCTTATGATCGCGAGGCTGCGGAGCGTGCCTGGAGCAGGTTGCTGGCGACCTATTCGGCGGCGTTGTAACAAGCGTCACCATTCCGGCAAAGGCACATGCCGGTTTCGCTTGCGGGCTGACTACACCTCGTTACCATGCTCCAAACACTTGTGAGGGGTATGGTAATGGGTGGTACGATAACGCTGGCGTTGCTGGTCCTGCTGTTGATCGTGTTTTTGCTGATGGCAGTGCGCGTGGTCAAGCAGGGTTTTGTCTACACGATCGAACGTTTCGGTAAATTCACCAAGGCGGCCGAACCGGGCCTGCACATCATCACCCCTTTTATCGACCGTGTCGGGCACAAGGTGAACGTGATGGAGCAGGTGCTCGAT
>CAYPGL010000093.1:0-6678 GCA_964410035.1 uncultured Qipengyuania sp.
TCGAAAGGCTACGACCACAAGGCCATGGGCATTACCGCCAAGGGCGCCTGGGTCAGCGTCCAGCGGCACTTCCTCGAGATGGGCATCGACGTCCAGACCGATTCCATTCAGGTGGTCGGCTGCGGCGACATGTCCGGCGACGTGTTCGGCAACGGAATGTTGCTGTCGAAAGCCATCAAGTTGGTCGCCGCCTTCGATCATCGCCACATCTTCCTCGATCCCGATCCAGATCCGGCCAAGAGCTGGAAGGAACGCGCGCGCATGTTCGACCTGCCGCGTTCAAGTTGGGAAGATTACAACGCGGATCTCATCTCGCGTGGCGGCGGGGTCTATCCGCGTGATGCCAAGGCCATCAAGCTGTCCAAGGCGATGCAGAAGGTCCTCGATCTGGATGTTGCGGAAATCGAACCGGAAGAGTTGATCTCGGGTATTCTCAAGGCGCCGGTCGACCTCGTCTGGTTCGGCGGTATCGGGACTTACATCAAGGCCAGTGCGGAGAATAACGTACAGGTGGGCGATCCCGCGAACGATGCGCTACGGGTCGATGCAAGGGAAATGCGCGCACGGGTCATCGGCGAAGGAGCGAACCTTGGCGTGACACAGGCAGGCCGTATCGAGTTTTCGCAGAATGGCGGGCGCTGCAACACCGACTTCATCGACAATTCGGCTGGCGTCGATTGTTCCGATAACGAGGTCAATATCAAGATTGCGCTCGCTGCTGCCAAACGTTCAGGCAAGTTGACCGAGCCCAAGCGCGTCAAGCTGCTGGAAGAAATGACCGACGAGGTTGCTGCGCTGGTGCTTGAGGACAACCGGCTGCAGGCATTGGCCCTTTCGATCGCCGAAATAGGCGGTGAACGCGCCATGGCATCGCAACTGCACCTGATCGAGACGCTCGAGGCAGGAGGCAATCTCGACCGGCGGACCGAGGGACTGGCCGACAATCAGACGCTGCAACGCCGGGCGGCCGACGGTGTAGGTCTGACAAGGCCCGAACTGGCCGTGCTGCTTTCGTCGAGCAAGCTGGTGCTTCAGGATGCAATTGAGGCGAGCGACCTGCCAGACGATCCGATTCTGGAAGATCTCTTGCTGCGGAGCTTCCCTGAGCCAATGCGCAAGAAGTTCAAGGAGCAGATTCAGAACCACCGTCTGCGCCGCGAGATCATCGCGACCAAGCTGGCCAACGCCATGGTCAACCGCCTCGGTATGGTCCACCCGTTCGAACTGGCGGAAGAAGAGGGTGTCGAACTATCCCAGATTGCCGCGGCCTTCGTCGCCGTGGCGCATCTGTTTGATTTGCGCGGCCTTTGGAGCGAGCTCGATACCGCGCAGATGGAAGAAGGCGCACGCCTGCTGCTGTTCGACCGCCTGGCAGCCGCTACGGGCAATCTGATGTCCGATGTCCTGCGCACCGGCGCGGGACGGGTCGATCCTGCTAAGATGGTCTCCGACCTGGGCAAGGGCGTTAAGGTCCTGATCGAGTCGTCCGAGCAATTGCTGGGGAGCGAACTTAAGACCCAGGCGGCCAAACTGCACGAAACTTTCATGCAGGCAGGCGCGTCCGACATTCTCGCATCTAAGGTGGTGAGCATCTTCGACCTCGATGGATCTGTGGGCCTTGCACAGCTGGCGAGCGACACCGGCATCGAACCAAAACCGATGACCCAGGGCTTTTCCGACATCGGAGCGAAGATGGGTATCGACTGGGCACAGAGCACCGCAGCCAAGATGAACCCTTCGGATGTGTGGGAGCGCCTGCTGACCTCTGGTCTCGCGCGCGATTTCCAGCAGATGAGACTCGAATTGCTGCGCCGCCTCTCGCGCCGCAAGGATGCGAAGAACGACATGCCGCAGGTGGTCGAAAACTGGCTTGCCGACCATGAAGTGGCAGTGCGCCAGTTCCGTACCATGGTCGAACGGGCTCAGTCGCAGACACCCGTTGCGCCCGCCATGCTCGCGCAAATCGCAAGCATGGCACGCAACCTCCTGGCGCGCTGACTCTCCGCTCTTTGCTTGACCGCGCGGCAGTTTGACGCCAGCCCTTGCCCCCATGGAGCATTTTGACGTCGTCATCGTGGGTTCGGGTCACGGCGGCGCGCAGGCTGCAATAGCTCTGCGCCAAGCGGGCCATGAGGATTCCATCCTCATGGTCAGCCGTGACCGCAACCCGCCCTATGAACGCCCCCCGCTGTCGAAGGAGTATCTGGCGGGCGACAAGCCCTTCGAAAAAATACTTATCCGGCCCGAAGCCTTCTGGGGTGAGCGCAATGTCACGCTGCGGCTTGGCGCGAATGTGAACGAAGTCGACTGGATGAAGCGCATGCTCGTCCTATCTGACCACTCTACCCTGACCTACCGAAAACTCATCTGGGCCGGTGGGGGCGATGCAAGGCGGCTAAGTTGTCCTGGAGCCGAGCTGTTAGGCATCCATTCCATCCGCGGAAGGCGCGACACCGATGCACTGAAGGACCAGCTTTCCCACGGTGTGCGCCACGCGGTCATCGTCGGCGGCGGCTATATCGGGCTGGAAGCTGCGGCAGTTTTACGCACAAAAGGACTCGGCGTGACCGTGGTCGAGATGCAGGAGCGGGTGCTGGCACGCGTTGCCGGTCCCGAGGTCTCAGATTTCTACGCTGAAGAACACCGGCGTCAGGGAGTCGACCTTCGGCTCGGAACTGCCGTCGAACGGATTGAAGGTGAAGACAAGGTCACCGGTGTTACCCTGTCCAGCGGCGAAACGATCGCTTGCGACATTGTAGTGGTCGGGATCGGTATCGTGCCCTCCGTCGGACCGCTGATCGCCGCTGGTGCAGCGGGAAGCAATGGCGTGGATGTCGACAGCTATTGCCGCACTTCGCTCGACGATATCTATGCCATCGGCGACTGTGCAGCACACGCCAATCCCTACTCCGCCAATGCCGTCATTCGCCTCGAATCGGTGCAGAACGCCAACGACATGGCGACCGTGGCGGCCAAGTCGATCATGGGCGACAAGCAGGATTACGATGCGGTCCCGTGGTTCTGGTCGAACCAGTACGACCTCCGCCTTCAAACAGTCGGGATCGCCACCGGATATGACCGGACGGTGCTGCGCGGCAATCCCGCAGAGCGCAAGTTCAGCCTCGTTTATCTCAGGGAAGGTGAAGTCATCGCTCTGGACTGCGTCAACAACACGCGGGACTATGCGCAGGGGCGGAAACTTGTCACAAACCGCGCGGAGATCGATCCCGAACTGCTCGCGGACACCGAAGTCCCGCTCAAGGAGATGAGCTGAGCTTTCTCGCTGCCCAGTCCGCCGCTTCCGCAACGACAGGGTCCGGATCCTGCTTCAGCCGTTCGACCATTGCTGCCAGTGATGGATCTTCGCTGTTCCCCGCAGCATAGAGGCAGTTCCGGACGAAGCGGTTTCTGCCCACGCGCTTGATCGGCGAGCCGGAGAAAAATTGCCGGAAACCTGCATCGTCGAAATTGAGGAATTCGGCAAGGAGTGGAGCAGTCAATTCCGCACGGGGGGCAAGCTTGATGTGACGATGCGCGGTGTCGGCAAACTTATTCCAGGGGCAAACGGCCAGACAATCGTCACAGCCATAAATGCGGTTGCCGAGGCTTTCTCGAAATTCCTCAGGGATCGGCCCCTGGTGCTCAATGGTGAGGTAGGAAATGCAGCGCCGCGCATCGAGTCGGTAGGGCGCGGGGAAGGCATCGGTGGGGCAGGCATCCTGGCAGGCGCGGCACGATCCGCACATGTCGCGATGCGGTGCATCCGGTGTGAATTCCAGCGTCGAATATATCGCGCCGAGAAACATCCAGCTGCCATGCTCGCGGCTGACCAGATTGGTGTGCTTGCCCTGCCAGCCAATCCCCGCCGCTTCACCCAGCGGTTTCTCCATCACCGGTGCGGTATCGACGAAAACCTTGAGTTCGCTTTCCGGCGCCCGGACGATCAGCCAGCGTGCCAGAGCCTTGAGGGCCTTTTTCACGACGTCGTGATAATCCCGCCCCTGCGCATAGACTGAGATGCGCGCCTTTTCGCCAGTACCCTCCAGCGCCAGCGGATCGACATCGGGCGCATAACTCATCCCCAGTGCGATTACGCTTCTGGCTTCGGGCCACAGGCCTTGGGGTGAAGCACGTTGTGCCTTGCGGCTCTCCATCCACTCCATCGAGCCATGATGCCCTTCGCCGAGCCACTCCTCGAACCGCGCCGCTCGCGGCGGATCGGCACCCGCGTCCGTAAAGCCGCAAGCCACGAAGCTCAATGCGCGCGCCTCATGCCTCAGCGCCTGCTGCAATTCGGACAAAGAGCCTTCCTTAACCAAACTTGCTGTTGCTCCCGTTCACTCCGGAGGGTTAACTCGCTCACCACTCAGGGGAGCCACAAACAGGCGATGTCGCGAAACGACGATCATTACAACCGGCCGCTTGCCATTGAGGCGCGCGGACTGGTGAAGCGGTTCGACGATACGCTGGCGGTCGACGGCGTCGACCTCAGTGTCCCCGAAGGCGCGATCTATGGCATTTTGGGGCCCAATGGCGCGGGCAAGACCACGACGCTGCGCATGCTGCTGGGTATCATTGATCCGGACGAAGGCGTTCGCCGGGTGTTCGGGCATGATCGGCCGCATGAAATCGCCAAATGGATCGGTTATTTGCCCGAAGAGCGAGGCCTCTATCCGGCAATGAAATGCGACGAGGCTATCGCCTTTCTGGGCGCATTGCGTGGCTTACCACTTGAAGAAGGCCGCAGGCGGGGACGGGAATTGCTCGAGAGTCACGGGATGGGGCACGCCATCGACCGGCAGATCCGTCAGTTGTCGAAAGGCATGGCGCAGACGGTGCAACTTCTCGGCACCCTGGTCCACCGACCCAAACTGGTAGTTTTCGACGAACCGTTCAGCGGATTAGATGCAATCAATCAGGGCAAGCTGGAAGCTATGATTCGTGATTTGGCGAAAGAGGGCACGACCGTTATCTTTTCGACCCATGTGATCCATCACGCTGAGCGATTGTGCAATGATGTGGCCATCATCGCCGGAGGACGAGTGCCCTACGCCGGCTCGGTCGATGCTGCACGTGATCGTATTCCGGCCCAAGTCCGGCTCGAAACCCGTTACGCGGCGGGCGAATGGCGTTCCGCATTGCCTGACGATGCCAGACACGATGCCAATTCGGGAGGTGGCCACTTCTGGTATTTCCCGATCCCGGAAAATGGCATCGAGGCGCTGTTGAAGCGGCTGATCGACGGCAAAGCAGGCATTCTCTCGCTCTCTATCGAAAGAGCTGGCTTGCATGACGCTTTCGTCGAGATTGCGGGCGAAGCGGCGGCCCGACAACTCGAGGCGGAGACCGCCCGGTGAACGGCGAGAGCGGAGCTTCGCGTCTCAGTTTCTTCGAGGCGGCCTGGGTGATCGTGCGCCGCGACTTCAGGGCAATCCTGTTCAGCCGCGCGTTTTTCTTCTTTCTACTGGGTCCGCTGTTCCCGATTATCGTCGGCGCGCTTGCCGGAGGGATCGGCGGACAGGTCCAGCGTGAAGCGATAGTGAACACTGTCGCGCTGGCGATGTCGGATGCGGACAACGAAGCTTTGCTTGCCGCAAGTCATGTAGCAAAGGGCAAGGTGGACGGCATGCCTGAGATTGCAGTCATTGCGAAAGCAATGCGCGACAACTCTGGTTTCTCGCCTGAGGATGTTCTGCGCACATCGAATTACGCGGTAGTCGTAACCGGTACACTCGCGGAGCCCGAACTTACCGGTACGCACCTGCAGATCCATCGCTGGGACGGCGCAATTTCCTTGCTCGCAGCGATGGCCTCCGGAACCGCGCCCACCAGTTTTCCCAAAATTATCGAACATCAGGTCGAAACCTCGGCGGCCGCTGCGAAATCCAACCGCATTCGCACCGCGCAGGCAGGACAATTGCTGCTATTCCTGCTGATGATGCTGCTGGCCGGGATGGTGCTGTCCAATCTTGTTGAGGAAAAGGCGAACAAGGTCATCGAAGTACTCGCCGCAGCGATCCCGATGGATTCGGTCTTTTTCGGAAAGCTCTTCGCCATGCTGGGCGTGAGTTTCGTCGGCATTGCGGTATGGGGGGTCTTCGGTGCCGGGATCGGCGCACTGGCGGGGGGATCTCTGCCAAGCCTGCCCGAACCTGCGCTTGGCTGGCCACTCTTCATACTTCTCGGTGTGGTCTATTTCGCAATGGGCTATTTGATTCTCGGCTCGCTGTTCCTCACGATCGGAGGCATGGCGACCACAGTGCGCGAGGTTCAAACACTTTCGATGCCGGTGACGATGGCGCAACTTCTCGTGTTTTTCCTCGCTGCCTTCGCGATGACGGACCCCGGCTCGCCGATGGAACTCACTGCAGCTATCTTCCCGCTTTCCTCTCCCTTTGCCATGCTGGCCCGCGCCGCGCAGGCGGACGAAATCTGGCCTCACATCTTCGCGATATGCTGGCAGGCTCTTTGCGTGGCAGTCTTCGTCAAGGGCGGTGCCACGTTGTTTCGGCGCCGCGTAATGAAGTCGGGCAAGCGTGGACGCGGCCCGAGAGGAAAAAGCGCACGGGCGGTTTTCGCCGCCAAGGAGTAGGCCTTCTGCCTACGGCGAAAACGCGATCGGCCCATTAGGTTCGCTTTTGAAACGCACTATTGACACACCTGTCAGTTAAGGCAGGA
>CAYPGL010000094.1:0-6619 GCA_964410035.1 uncultured Qipengyuania sp.
ACTCCAATTGTGTACTCCACGATGGCGCCAGGTATTAGGAATGGACCCGTAGTTCCATTCTTGGGGTCGCTAAATACGGAACTAACTTTCGTGGCGGTTATCGGCTGGACCGGACTTTGCGAGTACGTCGCTTGTGCAATCGGTGTGGAAGCTAATCCGAACACGCCACGAGCAGAGTTGGTGAAGCTTCCAGCATTTGCAGGTCTCGAAACGGTATATTGGAGCGTGACTGATCCGCCGGCTCGGAGGAAGTATGAACTCCCTTTTTTACCGATGAAGTCTAACGTGCCGGTGCTTCCAGCAACAGGGATTTGACTGGAATTTGAAGTCTGGACTTCGCTGGAGCTGGTTATGGCAACATAGCTCATGCCTGTGGGAAGGGTGTCGACTATCCGATGCACGATTGCGTCGTAGACTGACGGGTTGGAGATTGTGACTGTGTAGGTAAGATTCCCTAAAGCCCCGACGACCCCGATCTCTTGATCGATAGTTTTTGATATCTGGAAGGGATTTGTCGCACCTGGGAAGCTGATCGAAACAACGCTTGCATCAGTGGTGCCGGTGTATTTCAGCTGAGTTCCGCTAGTCTGAACTGCGTATGGTTTCGCTGTCGTAGATCTGCCTGCGCACCGATACGTGAAGTAATATCGTACGGTGATATGGTAGCCATTTCCGGACTGCTTGGCTGTCTGAATAGTGTAGAGCCTGTTGGACATGCCGACGGGCGCGCCAGCGATATTGGATGATCTCACTTCCGATCCAACCATTTGAAAGCACTCTGCGTCAAAAGATTGGAGCGCACTGGGCTGAAGAAGGAATTCGTCCCCGAGATCGGAACCGCCAAAGTCGTACTTGGCGTCAAAGTATACAGTCTGCCCAACCACGGCGCCCGACCCCAAGGACGAACCGATCAACTGCCCGCCAGCATTGGCACTGATCGAGTTGGTGATAACGAGGCTAAAATTCGAGAGCTGAGTTCCAGCGCTCGAGCTCATCGTTACTGTTGCATTGGCACCCGCACCAAAGCTGCATCCGTACCCTGTAAACCAATAAACTGCGATGCTCTGGCCCGGATCTAATGCCCCGATATATTGGGTCGCCGGTTGGCCACCAGCCAAGTACACATTTGAGTTCAAGCCCCCGAGCGTGACGGTGGCATTCGTTATTCTGCTTGTAGATGTGTTGCGAACGGTCCCGCCAACGTAAGCCGCTGTAGGCCCTTCTGCAGGACAATTGTTGGAATCCGCAGCTAGCTTCTGGAGGTTGGTGCTGCTGTTGCCTGAGCGCAATTCAAAAGAAAGGCTGGCTGACGCAGCTGTCGCAAAAAGCCCCATCACAAGCAGGGACAAAAGTCCGCGGAGAGCCGACAAAAAGAAGGCGGGCAAGTTCAACACGTTCACCTTCCAATACCAAGAAAGGAAAAGGTGTCAGCATCGAACTTCATGCGGATGCTCGTGTAGAGTCCTTGGTCGGTATTGCGGGCGGCAGAAAAGTCCTCATCGCGAAAGCCGCGCAAATTATATCCTACAGTGAGGAGGACATCCCTTTTGGGAGAGAAGCCTACCTCCGGTCCGAACGAGAAGCTGGTGTAGCCGTCGGTAAGATTGCTGCGGACTGTTGCAAGACCACCGATCTCGAATCTCTCGCCAATTCCCATCCGTGCGTCGACCCCGGCAAGGAGAGAGAAACCTTCAATCGAAAAGTTCTCAATCGCATCAAAATTGTAGCGCCCGCCAACAAAGAGACCGAACTCGCCGCGGTTCATTGAACGACCTTCTTCAATATCGTTGCGACTAGGAGACCAATTGGTAGAAACACTCCCGATCAGACGACGCGACTTGGCGTCTCCATCGACGATGAGCGCGCTACGACCTGAAGGGCCTGTTTCCCCATCAATCGCCCCTGTCACGCTGTCGCTGCGATATTCGAGTTTCGCGAGAAAGCCGAAATCAGAACTCTCAGGGCGATGTGCTGCAGCGATGCTTCCGTCAAAGATCTCCGATTCCGAGCCCGTATTACTTTCCGCCCGGGTCCAGGTGAATCCTGAACCGAGAACGCTGCCTTCGCCCAGCTGGCGAATAGCGCCGAACGTCAGGCCAGTGCGGTCCGATTGTTCACCATCCCGATATTCGCCACGAGCGTTTGCAGCCCAGCGGTCTTTGCGCCAGCTAGCTCCGAGTGTGATTGCAGCAAAGTCCTCAAAGAGCTGCCCATCCTGACCCAAGTGCCCCCCGCTGGAAACAGGGTGCTGCGGGTTGATGACCTTGCTCTGGTCAACACCGCCGAGCTGACGATTTGCGTCGATTGTTCCGTCAAGAGTGAGGTAGCTCGACAAGGTAAAGCTTTGAGCGAGGCCAAAGGCCGCATAACTCCGCGTTCCCAATTCCGAAATCGATTGCTGGCCGAGCATGCCTGTTGCACGAGCTCCGGCCCAAGGGCTCACTTCAATGCCGCCCTGCAGGGTCTCGGCGTCGATGGCTTCCCCTTCGGCAACCTCGTAGGTGCCGATGAGGCGGACGTCTTTCGCCACAGAATACCTGGCACCGACCCGGTGCCTTGTAGGCAGGCCAATTGATTCCGTCGCTGAAAGTGCGATGCTGGTGCTAGCATTGATCTCCAGGCGATTGTCTAGGAGCCGATGACTGGCACCACCTTCGAGAACCGTGGAGGACCCGCTCGTTCCATCGCGATACCGATCGTCAAAATGTGCCAGACCCAAGCGCAGGCTCGTCGACTGCTCGCGATAGGACGCCTGAATCTGAATCGCGTTACGGCGAGCATCATCGGTCAGGCTGCTATCGTGCCATGCACTGCCAGTGACTCCGAGAGTCTCGGAAATCGAATACCGTGCATCGACTCCCATCTTTCGGCGTCCCTGCTCTGCACCGTTTTGTTGCCCCACGCCGAAATCAGGTTCGACCGTACGCGCAAAGGCGATGACGTCCAGATCACCGGTGTGATGTTCTGCTTCGACCTGCCACGCCGCAGAAACGACGCCGTTCTTAACACTGGCAGCCGCCTCGGAACGTAGTTCGGTCGAACTACCGAGCCGCGCCTTCACATCCACTGCGAGCATATCGGTCCGCGCGCCATCGCCTTCGTCAGTAACGAAGGTGCTGCCCAGGCGTAGATCACCGTCCGCAACCAGAACATCACTCCGAACACCAGCATTCAATTGGCCGGCGCTACGCGCATCCTGTGTCTCGTAGTCGATGACGATGAATTGCGGATTCAGATCGAAATCTCGGCTCAGGACGGGCTCTTTGAAGCGGATTGTGCCGGACAGGAGGTCCAAATCGTAATCGATAAAGCGCGTCAATTCCCGGCGTTCAACGATGATTTCCGAGCGGAAACGGTCTCGTATTTCGAGAGCTACGGTCTCGGAGTTCGGTACGATTGCGCGGCTCGAAAGACGATAAGGACCAGTGAGACCATTTCCCTGGATTTCATCGCGCCGAAAACGGGTTTCGATATCCGCGGCAAAGCCCTGCACGTGGAGGGCGCCAAAACGTCCTTCGGCTTTCACACCAGTCGCAGCCCGGTCGTAACGCGCAAGGTCTGTCTGGTTGAAACCGGTGCGAAAATCCCCGTAGATCGCATAGAAAGTGCTTGTTTCTATTCGAAGGTAGAGCTTCTCACGACTGGCTGCGTCGAAGCGACGCGCCGATCCGTCCGCGAAAACCGTGTAGTAAGCATCGGGATCAATACTTCCCTGGAAACGCTGCTCGTCCTTCTGTTTGGCGCTATCATATGCTGCGGTGAGCAGGAATTTCCCGAGAACCTTGCCCTTCGCATAGAATGCCACCCGTCCTTCTTGGCCGAGATCGCTGTCAAAGGACCCGCTCACTTCCATTTGGTCGGCGATGGTGCGCGCGCCAAGCGAGGCTTCCGCGAGGCCGACCAAGGTCCAATTCGTATCACCAGGTACAACCCAAGCCTCGATTTTTTCGCGGCGGGTAATCTTACCGTCGGTAAAAGTGAAATCCAGATCGAGCTGGCCGCTAACAAGGGTGGGGGAAAGCTCTATCAGGGCAACACCATCATCCCCTCGGATGGTCCAAGTAGGCTTCGCTCCGGAAAGACCTCCAAGCTGGCGCAATTGCATTGCCTCAAGAGCCTCAGCGCTCTCATAGGGGGCATTGATCTGAACCGTGCCGGATACGCCGCTGCGCACTGGCCGTCCCTTCCGATCGGTAATACGAACGGCAACAACGGATTTTGTGGTTCCGTCGGCCACTAGGCGCGACTGGTCGGCAACAAGGCTTACCTTCGATGGAGCACCTGCAAAGTGGACGATCCGCTCAAATTGGTTTGAAGAGGAACCGTTCGCGTTCGACACGTCGGCAATGAGCCGCGTTCGCTCTGATTTTAGCGGAATGCCGCGCCACACGCTTATCGCGTAGGAACCATCGGAAGCTTTCGTAACGCCATCGAAGCTCAGTGGATCGACAAGTTCGTTGTTCGCGCGAAGTTCTACTAGTTCGCCGATTTCGTGTCGCACGGCAACGCGAACTGCGGGAGCTCTAGGATTATGATCCACGGCGGGAAACACGAAGCCGGCTGGACCGTCGCCAACAGTTGCCCAAGCGATCTCGGCACCTGAAGCTTCGGCATCTCCGAGTACTTTGTCGTCCTGACTATTGGCTCTATCATCCCAACCATGCGGCAAGTCTGCATGGAAGTCTGCTACGACTAGGCTGCCACCCTGACCTCGTACGAAGCGGGAATTTGCCGAGCCGCCGTTCGCAGTCGAACGAGCGCAGAGCACGAACCGACCTGAAGCTGGAAGGGTTTGTTCCTGCGCCTGCACTACGTGCGTTCCGGGAGCAATCCCTTCGAAATGATACCGCCCTTCCGCATCCGTTACCGCAAAGCTTCCGTCCTCCAGCATGACCCGGACACCCGCTATGCCACGGCCTCCTTCGCTGTTGCAGGAGCCGGAAGTGATCCGGCCCATCAATACCATCTTGTTGCCGATGGTTTCCTTGCTGATACGGAGGTTAGCACTGGCAACGACCGCCGCGCTGCGACCGTCGTTTGCGCTTGCGCGATTGACAGCAAAGCCTTCGGGCGCGTCTGCGCGAACTGCCATTGCATAGGTAATGCGGCGGCCTGCGCCGGCTGGAATTTCGTCGAAACGTATTTGAAGCGTCTTTCCATCTTCGGCAATGCTGACGCGCTCTTCGGCGCGCTCGCCGTCGATCCGGATGCTATCTGGTCGGAGGCGGAGCCATTCGGATGGAGTGTCAGTTATGACCACATTCCGCTTTGACCTCATTACATCGGGATTGCTGACCGTGATGCTGTAAAAGACGACGTCTCCAGGTAACGCGATCTGGCGCGACACGCTCTTATCGAGACTTACGGTCACAAGCGGCCGGTCAAGCGGAATATCGAACTGGGGTATAGCCGATGAGGTGACTGAGAACTGGCTCTGATACGAGGCTTCGGTAATGACAAAAACGCCGCCTGTGGGGCGGTTAAAAGCCACCAGCTCATTTTCTGAAACGGTCGACGGACCGGAATATGGTGAGGGCGGACTGACTTCGACTAGATAAGACCCGCTAGCGACTATTGGGAAGCGATACTCTCCGGGCAGCATCTCATAGGTGCGCCCGGCACCATCCCTCACGGGCTGCCCACTCGTGACGGTTGCTGGCCAGTAGGTCACACCATCTTCGGCAAAGACTTCTGCAGGAAGTCCTGATGCGGCGTTAACCAAGGTTAGGCGCGCGCCATCGATAATCTGCCCATTCTGGCTGTCGAAAACGAAACCGGAAGTTGCATTCAAAACGTTGACGATGGCGGCGACGACGAGGGCGCCGCGTGAATCCTGATAGGCAACACTGATGTTCTCGCCCGAGTGCAGACTGAGAATACAATCGCCCGCAACTGGCTGCGGAGGGATTGACGCGGTTTGAATACTTCCGGCAAATTCACCTGAATTTTCAGAAGTTTCGAAGACGGTTAGTCTTTCCTCGTCTCCCGAAGGAGTAGTCAGTACGACTTCGATGGAGTCGCGGGAGGAAGGAGACAGGTTCGCCGCAGCAGCAGAGACATCGAAGAAAAGTGTCTGTCCGATGCGCATCGAGGTCGCCGGCGAAACCGAATAGCTCGAAGGTGCTGCACCACCTCCAGAGGCGGATGGTGTCAAAGTGCTTGAGCCGCATAGTGACGGCGAGAATTGGAGCGTCGTGCTGCCGGCTACATCTGGCAGATAAGTCCCGATGGCGGCCTGAGCCGAGGCAACCGCGATGCGGACCTCGTTCGAACGGACGGTCTGGATTACATCGCTGGCTCGCCACTGCGCTTCAGCAATGTTCTTAATGGTTTGAGATGCCGGCCCATTTTGAGCATGGGCCGGGATCGCGACGAAAAGCAGCAGCACCCCGAGGAGTGCTGCTGATAAATCGCTGAGATTCCGGCCCAATACCATGGCGCATTCAGCGACTAGTCGATCGTCGCCTGGAAAATCACGGTACGCGTGGTGCCGGCTCCGATGTCGTCAAGCGAACCCGTTATCGTTCCTGCATTATGAAGACCGTCGGTGGTCGCGTCGTTGACGTCGCAGGTCGAACCATTCATCCGAACGCCTGGGGCGACATCGCGGTAAGAGATT
>CAYPGL010000095.1:0-6559 GCA_964410035.1 uncultured Qipengyuania sp.
TCACGTCCTCCACCCTCGAAATCGCGACCAACGGCAAGGCGGCCATCCGCCGCGCCACGCCCAAGCACCCCTGCCGCGAAGAAGGCATGACGCCCTACGAGATGATGCTCAGCGAAAGTCAGGAGCGCATGCTCATGGTTCTGAAGCCCGGCAAGGAGGCAATGGCCGCAGCGATCTTCAAGAAGTGGGAACTCGATTTCGCGGTCATCGGCGAAGTCACCGATACGCAGCATATGGTTCTCGAGTTCGGCGGCGAAGTGGTGTGCGACATCCCGCTCGGCCCTCTCGCGGCAGACGCACCCGAATACGACCGGCCCTACCTCTCGAGAGAAGAATACACCGCTTGGGCCGGCATCAAGCCGATGACGGAACGTCCAGATACCAGCGATGTCGGCGGCGACCTGATGAAACTGCTCGCATCGCCCAACCTGTCCTCGCGCAAATGGATTTCGGAGCAGTACGACAGCCAGGTCGGCGCGGACACTCTCCAGACCGGCGGCGATGCGGGCGTGGTCCGTGTGCATGGCACGAAGAAGGCGCTGGCGATCAGCACCGATTGCACACCCCGCTACGTTCATGCAGATCCCTATGAAGGCGGCAAGCAGGCGATTGCGGAAGCCTATCGCAACCTCTGTGCAGTGGGAGCACGCCCGCTGGCTGTGACCAATTGTCTCAACTTCGCTAACCCGCAGCGCCCCGAGATCATGGCACAGTTCGTCTACGCTCTGGAAGGCATGGGGCGTGCGTGCCGCGTGCTCGACTTCCCGATCGTGAGCGGCAACGTCAGCCTTTATAACGAGAGCAGGGCGACGGGCGGCGGCAGCGCCATCCTGCCGACGCCGGCCATCGGCGGCGTGGGCATCATCGATCACTACGGCCGGATGATGACCATGCCTTTCAAGGCCGAGGGAGAAGCGATCTACCTCATCCATGCGGAAGAATGGGCGACCGCCGATCCTGAACGTTCCCACCTCGGCAAATCGCTGTGGCTGTCGGAAATCCACGGCCGCGACGAAGGTCGCACTCCGCCCACCGATCTCACGGTCGAGAAGAACGCAGGCAAGATTGTCCTCCAGCTGATTGCCGACCGCCTCGTCAGCGCGGTGCATGACATTTCGGACGGCGGCCTTGCCATCGCCCTCGCCGAAATGGCGATGGCGGGCGGCATCGGCGCGGACGTCGATTGGAACGAGGAATATTCCCAAGCCGCATGGTGGTTCGGCGAAGATCAGGGCCGCTATATTGTAACCGTGCCCGATACGCGGGCGCTGAACGAGGCGCTCGCCAAGGGTACCGAGAACGACGAGACCGCCTCGATCGGGTTCCGCCGCATCGGCAAGACCGGTGGCACCACGCTGTTCGGCAAGTCGGTTGACGAAATGCGCGCTGCACACCGCAGCTTCTTCGACGAATGGATGGAGAGCTGAGTGACGGCCGGATATTCCGGCACGCCGCTGGCGAAGAAGCTTTCGCTGCGTGATGGGCAGCGGGTGTGGTTCGATGCCATGCCCGAGAACGTCATCGACGAGATCGACGAATATGCTCTCGAACTGACCTTCGTGGCCGGGCCGGACGACGCGCCCGATGCTGCGCATATCTTCGTGACCGAATGCGTGGCAATGGCAGAAAAGCTGGCCGTGTTACGCGAACGCATGCCGAAGAACGGCCACGTCTGGGTGAGCTGGCCGAAGCACGCCTCAGAGGTGGAAACCGATATCACGGAAGACGCCATCCGCGAGGTGGCGCTGCCTATGGGGCTCGTCGACACCAAGGTCTGCGCGATCGACGAGACATGGTCCGGTCTAAAGCTGGTAATCCGCAAAGACCTGCGATGAAGGACCACGAGGCCTGCCCCTATTCGATCGAGCGCCTTACAGATGCGGACTCCGTTGCGCGAGCCCGCGCTATGCGTGACCGGCTGAAGCAGCGCCGCACCTGTCGGTATTTCTCCGACGAGCCGGTTCCGCGCGAAGTGATCGAAGCGGCCATCGAGGCCGCCGGTACCGCGCCAAATGGTGCGAACCACCAGCCATGGCATTTCGCTGTCGTCTCATCGCCCGACAAGAAGCGCGCGATCCGACTGGCGGCGGAAGAGGAAGAGCGCAATTTCTATGCCGGGAAGGCGACCGATGAATGGCTCGATGCGCTCGCCCCGCTGGGTACCGACGAGGACAAAACCTTCCTCGAGACCGCGCCCTGGCTGATCGTCGTCTTCGCGCAGCGCAGGGGCGGGATCGAGGAAGACGGCACGACGCAGAATTACTACGTCACCGAGAGCGTCAGTATCGCGTGCGGCATGCTCATTGCAACGCTGCACGAAGCCGGTCTGGCGACGCTGACTCACACGCCCTCCCCCATGAGTTTTCTGCGTGATATCTGCGACCGGCCAGAGCATGAAAAGCCGCTGATGGTGGTCGTGGTCGGACATCCATCCGAAGATGCAACATTTCCAGAACGCGCGCTGAGAAAGAAGCCACTAGAACAGATCGCCAGCTGGCTCTGAGCACTTATGAGGCGAGCGCCTCGTCCTCTTTCTTCGGGGCGAGCAAATTGTATGGATCGATGCCCTCTTCGCGCCAGATCCGGTGACATTCTCGATACCAGTGCGGCTCGGGGATATTCAGCTTTGTCCGCGCCTCCTTGAGATTCATCGCCAGTAATTCACGGATGGACATGGAGACCAGCGGGGGACAGGCCACGCCCGTCTTATGCGCTTGGCGGCATGCCTTGAACACTGGCGCGCGGCTGTCGATCATCTTCTTGATGTTGAACGCACCTGCATAGCCGATCAGCAGGTGGCCGTGGCTGGGACTCTGGCCGTGAGTAAACAGCAGGACGCATTGTTCACCCAGTCCATCGCGGCCGTATCCAGTAAGAACATGCATCAAATCATGCGTATCGCGCGACCGGTTGGCGAACCATTCCACGAGATCGCTGTATTTCGGTCGGCCCAGCTTGTCCGCTTCGGCGACAAGCCCGGCGGCTGACAGCCCTTCGCTCTCCATGAAGTCGCAATATGCATGGGCTACACTACCTTCCGGCAAATCGCGCAGGGTATCGTGATCATCGAGGATCGGCGGCAGAGTCGGCTCGGTTGTCCGGAGCATTTCGCCCTGCTCGCTCAACGCCAGCTTGCGCACGCGCGGAATAAAACTCTTCGAAGGCAGCGATTCGAAGATCTTGAACACGTGGCTCGTCTCTTCCTTGTCCTTCAGCAGGTCACGGAAATGGCCATACGCCTTGGGCAGGGAATACTTTGGCTCGGGCCTCCGCGGATCGCGGAGCAGCGTTCCATCACTGGCACATTCGTTATCTGCAGGAAGAGAGGTCTCGGTGGTCATTTGGCGGCTCTACTGACAATAATGTCAATATACCGTTTCCGGTTCCAAAAGAAAGCCGCCTATCCCGTCACCCATTCTTCCTGCGGGATTCCAAACAGTTTGAGTACTACGCTCAGCTCTTCGCTGACGATGCGTCCGTTTGCCGCATCGCGCGCCTTCGGTTTGGCTCGATAGGCGATGCCGTAATCGGCTGCTTCCATCATCGGGATATCGTTTGCACCGTCACCTGTCGCGAGAACGCGCGCTCCGTCGCCCAGATTTGCGCGCTCTTCCTGCAGAGTGGCGAGCTTGGTCGAAGCATCGCTCACTGGGCCCGCGAGTTTACCGGTCAGGACGCCCGTTGAGACGGCAAGCCGATTGCCGACCACGCGTTCAAAACCAAGTTGCTGCCCGACGCGGTCGGCAAAATGATGGAAGCCCCCAGTCACAAGCACGGTGCGGCAGCCTTTGCTTTTGAGCGTTTCCACGAGGATGCGGGCACCTGGAACCGGAGTGATCCGTTCGGCGAGGCAATTGTCGATGGCCCTTTCGCCCAGCCCTTCCAGAAGGGCGACGCGTTCGCGCAGCGCGCTTTCGAATTCCAGTTCGCCGCGCATGGCGCGCTCGGTGATTGCGGCGATCTGCGGCTTGATCCCGGCGAAATCGGCCAGTTCATCGATGCACTCCTGCCCGATCATTGTCGAATCCATGTCCGAAACGAACAGGCGCGGAATCTCGATTTCGTGATCGGCTACCAGCAGGTCGACCTCACCGAAATGTTCGGTCAGTGTGTCGACTATTTGCCTTGTCTCGCCATGCGGAAAAGAGATCTGGAGGACGTCCCCGCAGAAATCCAGCAGGCCCGCCATGGCGACCGGCGTGCCCGCCTGCTCGAGCGCCTTGCTGGCCGCGTCGAGGCGGGTTTCCAGACAGTTCGCCTCTGCTATCAGCCGGGCGATGATCATTGATAAATCCCCTGATTTGCCACCGCTCGCGCTCATCGCAGGGCCGACCGCCAGCGGCAAGAGCGATTTGGCGGTCAAATTGGGACAACGGATAGAAACGCAGGGCCGGAAGGCCATAGTGATCAACGCCGACAGTGCACAGGTCTACGCCGATCTGCGCATACTTTCCGCTCGGCCAAGCGCGGAGGAGATGGGCGGGATCGAGCACCGGCTATACGGTGCATGGGACGGGGCGACAGCCTGCTCCGCGGCGGACTGGGCCGCAGCGGCCACGCGCGAGATAGCCGCAGCGCATGCGGATGACGCAGTGCCTATCCTGTGCGGCGGTACCGGCCTTTACATGCGCACGCTGCTAGAAGGCATTGCGCCGGTGCCTGAGATCGACCCTGCGATACGTGAACAGGTGCGCTCACTGTCGCAAGCCAATGCCCGGGCGGCCTTGGAGGTAGAGGATCCGGAAGCCGCTACCCGCCTCGCTTCCGCCGATGCCTCACGCACCACGCGCGCGCTTGAGGTGGTTCGCTCGACGGGCCGAACGCTCAAAGAATGGCAGGCGCACAAGGCCGGCGGGATCGTCGACGAGATAGCGCTTTTTCCAATGATTCTCCTGCCAGAGCGGGAATGGCTCTACGAGCGGTGCGACAGGCGCTTTGCGATGATGTTGGAACATGGGGCCATCGAAGAAGTCGAAGCCCTTCTCGCGCGCAATCTCGAACCGACGCTGCCTGTGATGCGGGCGATCGGTGTGCCCGAGATAGCAAGGCTGCTGCAAGGCGATCTATCGCGCGCTCAAGCCAACATAGCTGGCCAGACGGCCACCCGCCAGTACGCGAAGAGGCAATATACCTGGTTCAGGAACCAGCCGCCGGAATCCTGGCTACGCGATGATAACAAAACTATTGGTGAATACGATATTTTTGTTTCATTGTTGCGTCGATTGAGTTGACACAGGGCGTTTCGTTTCTCATACGAAAGGTCCAGTCGGCCCGGCGCTACGACCCCAGCGCCGGGCCGATTTGCGACTGAATACGGAGAAATACGTGTCGGAAGAGCGTAGCGGCGCCGCCATACTTATCGAATGCCTCAAGCGGCAGGGAGTCGAATTCGTCTTCGGCTATCCTGGTGGCGCAGTGCTGCCAATCTATGACGAGCTATTCGCCGACGACGGCATCCGCCATATTCTGGTCCGTCACGAGGCTGGTGCAGCCCACGCCGCGGAAGGCTATGCGCGTTCGACCGGGAAGCCCGGCGTGGTGCTGGTCACCTCCGGTCCCGGCGCGACCAATGCAGTGACCGGTATCGCCGATGCCTACATGGATTCGATCCCTTTAGTAGTCATCACCGGTCAAGTACCGACCGCACTGATCGGTACCGACGCCTTTCAAGAGGCCGATACGGTCGGCCTCACCCGCCACTGTTCCAAGCACAATTACCTCGTGAAAGACCCGGAGCGCCTGCGCGCCACGATCGAGGAAGCCTTCCGAATTGCCACGACTGGCCGCCCCGGCCCAGTGGTGGTGGACATTCCCAAGGACGTCCAGATCGCGCTTGCCAGCTGGAACGAGCAAGACGAAGCACCTCTCCCTTCGCACCGCTACCAGCCGCGCATGGTCGGCGCGGCGGATGAAATTGCCGAAGCGGTGAAATTGCTCGCTGCGGCGGAGCGGCCTGTCTTCTATACCGGCGGCGGTGTGATCAACGCAGGTCCCCAGGCATCCGGGACACTCCGCAAGCTCCAGCGTGCGACCGGCGCTCCGGTGACCAGTACCCTCATGGGCCTAGGCGCATTTCCTGCCGGCCATCCCGATTGGCTCGGCATGCTCGGCATGCACGGCACCTATGAAGCCAACATGGCGATGAACCGAGCCGATCTGATCATAGCAGTGGGCGCGCGGTTCGACGATCGAGTGACCGGCCGCCTCGATGCTTTCGCGCCAGATGCCAAGAAGATCCATATCGATATCGACCGCGCTAGCATTAACAAGATCGTCCCCGTCGACCTTGGCATAGTGGGCGACTGCAGCCACGTGCTCGAACAGTTGCTCGAGGCTTGGGGCAGCCGGAAACCACGCGATCTCAGCGAATGGAAGGCACGCATTCTTGGCTGGAAGGCACGCGACTGCCTTGCCTATCCCGAACGCAGCGACATGATCATGCCGCAGAAGAGCATCGAACGTCTCTTCGCGCTGACGAAGGATCGCGATCCGATCATTACCACCGAGGTCGGCCAGCACCAGATGTGGGCGGCGCAGTATTTCGGTTTCACGGGGCCGA
>CAYPGL010000096.1:0-929 GCA_964410035.1 uncultured Qipengyuania sp.
GCCAAGGCTCTCAATCCCGACATCCATATGATCGGCGTGCAGGCGAAGCTCTATCCCTCCATGTACTCCGCGGTCACCGGCGACGAGCTTCCCTGCGGCGGCGACACGCTGGCGGAAGGAATTGCGGTCAAGGAACCGGGCGCATTTACGCGCCGGATCATCTCCGAACTCGTCGACGAAGTGTTGCTCGTGGATGAGCCTGAGCTCGAACACGCCGTTTCTTTGTTGTTGCAGATCGAAAAGACAGTTGTCGAAGGCGCTGGCGCTGCGGGCCTCGCTGCCGTGCTTTCAAATCCCGATAAGTTCGCCGGCAAGACTATCGGGCTTGTGCTTTGCGGCGGCAATATCGACACGCGCCTGCTTGCCAATGTGCTGGTGCGCGATCTGGCCCGGTCGGGCCGGTTGGCGCGGCTGCGCATCACGCTTCAGGATCGCCCCGGCGCTCTCTACAAAGTGATGCGCGAGTTTAACGAGCACAACGTCAACATCATCGAGATTTACCACCAGCGAATCTTCACAACGCTGCCTGCAAAGGGTTTGATCACCGAGATCGAATGCGAGGCGCGCGACGCGGCACAGATTGAAGGACTGGTGGAAGGCCTGAGGCAAAAAGCCTATACGGTCGAGCTCGTCGAACTGGCCTAACCACGTTAAAAAGTCGGCCCAAAATTGCGGCCTTAAAGTTGGTGAATTAACCGTCATCCCCGAACGACTCGCGCGGCGAGCCGATTTTTCATGGTTAAGAGTCTTTTAACGAAGGCACTCGTCATGCATAAAGGAGTTGTTAACGATTAGAGCATCGCGTTAGAGAGGACCCGATTGCCGTGACGGCACCCATCCGCTTCCCCCGGTTTTTCGTGACCAGCCCTGCGCCGTGTCCGTACCTGCCAGGGCGCAGCGAACGAAAGGTGTTTACTGAACTGCGCGGC
>CAYPGL010000096.1:939-6549 GCA_964410035.1 uncultured Qipengyuania sp.
ATCGGGTTCCGCCGCAGCCAGACGGTCGCCTATCGGCCCTCTTGTCTTGATTGCCAGGCCTGTGTGTCGGTTCGCGTCGTCGCGAAAGAGTTTAAGCCTTCGTCGAGCCAGAAGCGTACTCTCAAGGCAAACGACGATCTAATCACTTCTGAATGCCGGCCTTGGGCGACCGAAGAGCAATACGAACTGCTACGCGGATATCTCGCCGCCCGCCACCCTGGCGGAGGCATGGCAGAGATGGACGAGAGCGATTTTGCGGATATGGTGGAACACACGCCCGTATCCAGCTATGTGGTTGAATATCGGGAGCCGGGAGTAGGTGCCGAGCCGGGTCGTCTGGTCGGAGCTTGTCTTACGGACGTTCAGGGTGACGGGCTGTCGATGATTTACAGCTTCTACGACCCTGAGATTGAGGATCGCGCCGGGCTTGGTAATTACATTATTCTCGATCATATCAGGCGCGCTGCGGGAAGCGGCTTGCCGTATGTGTACCTCGGCTATTGGGTCGAAGGTTCGGATCGTATGCAATACAAGGTCCGGTATCGCCCTCTTGAGCGTCTCACCCGCGGGGGATGGGAGCGCATGCCCGAAGCCGAACAGAAGCGACTCATTGCCACCGCAACTGCCCCGCGGCGAAAGCATGACGGTGAACCCATGCCTGCCAAGGATGGCACTCATCTGGAATACAAGCTCGCCGACTGAGCGATTTCGTTTCCGGTTGGCATGCTGTGCCAGCGCGCTAGCGCTAAGTTCAGCGCCGCTTGCAGCGCAGGACGTCGGCTCACCTCAAGAGCTTGACGATCTCATCCCCGATTCGGCGGTCGAAAATCCAAAGGCATGGGCGCAGCAAGGCTCGGACGAGACGGCTACGGGCCCCGATGCCGAAGTGCCGGATGTCGAAACTCCTATCGGAGAACCGCTGGGTTTCGATCTCCCATGGCCTGACGATATTGCGATCGAGGATTTCGAACCTCTCGCTCCCGAAGAAGATATTGAGTTCGCCGATCTGGACCTTGGCCGTGCAGCAGTAACGTTTGAAGGCGCTGATACGGAACGGGTCGCGGACAACATTGTCCTTGGCTTCCCTCAAACCGAACCGCCGTTCAGCGATCGGGGCGATTTTGTCGAACGCTATGCAGCGCTTTCGACAATCGAAGAACTTGAAGATTCCGATGCAAATGTAGCCCAATTGGCGGCGCGTGCGCGGGAAGACGAAGAACTCCTGAATAATCTGCTCAGGGTTTATGGCTATTACGACGGGCAGGTCATACAGTCGATCGCTGCGGTGCAGGCTGGCGAGGAGACGGCTGACCAGTCACCGACGGTTCGCTTCGATATCGTTCCGGGCGAACGATACCGGTATGGGAACATAGATCTCGGTAATTTACAGGCTGCGCAAGATTTCGAAGCATTGCGGGAGGCCTTCGAAATATATCCCGGCGATTACCTGCAGAGCGACACGATCGTGCAGGAGCAGTTCGATCTCGATCGGGCGCTCGGCGAGACCGGCTATCCTTTTGCGGCGATCGACGGACCGCAGCTGCTGATTGATCATGAACGTGTCGAGGGCGATCTGACACTCAATGTAGAGCCAAACGGCAAATACGTGTTTGGCGAAGTCGTCAGCAACGATCCCGATTTCCTGTCCAGCCGACACCTATCGACGATCGCCCGTTTCGAACCGGGCGACACATATCAGCGCAGCCTGTCGATGGACCTGCGGCGCGCAGTGACCGCAACGGGACTCATATCGTCTGTCGAAGTCACGCCGCCGGAGGTTACGCCGCCGAAGGACGATCAGCCGGGCGTGGTTGCAATGGATGTTGAATTGAGGCGAGCCAAGCTGCGTACCATTGCAGGGGCAATCGGCTATGGTTCCGAAGAAGGTGTCCGGGTCCAGGCAAGTTGGGAACATCGCAATATCTTCCCGCCAGAAGGTTCGCTGCGCGTTCGCGGTATTGTCGGAACACAGGAACAGTTAGCGGGGATTACGTTCCGCAAGAACAACTTCGGCGGACGTGACCGCGTCCTCACGATCGATGCCTATGCCAATACCATCGACAGTCCGGCATTCGAAGCCCGTACCGTTGCTCTCACAGGTATTTACGAGCGCAAATCGACTCTCCTGTTTCAGAAAGAAATCAGTTGGTCGGCTGGTGTTGAACTTATCGCCACACAGGAACGTCCGCCGGACGTCGGGGGAGTGAGGCAGCCTCGCCAAACGTACTTCGTGGCGGCCCTGCCGGGCACTATCCTGTTCGATGAAACCGATGACTTGCTCGATCCGACTCGCGGTTTCCGATTGGGGGCGCGGCTATCGCCTGAAGCCTCCACTACGAACGGCGTCGAAAGCTTCTATGTGCGCAGCCGGATCGACGGCAGTTATTATCAATCGGTCGGAAACAATCTCGTACTGGCGGGCCGCGCGAGCTTCGGATCCATTCCTGGAGCGGAACTTCTCAATATCGCACCATCGCGGCGTTATTACGCTGGCGGCGGCGGTTCGGTTCGCGGCTATGGCTTTCGGAAGATTGGCCCGAGCAACGAACTGGGCGAACCCACAGGTGGACGTAGCGTTGTCGAACTCGGAGCGGAGGCACGTATCCGGACCGGGTTCCTCGACGGTGCAGTCTCGGTCGTTCCGTTTGTCGATGCTGGCTCGGTTGGACCCGATCCGACCCCGAATTTCGAAGAAATCAAGATCGGCGCTGGCGTGGGGCTGCGGTATCACACCGGCTTTGGTCCGATAAGAGTGGATGTCGGCGTTCCGCTCAATCCGGATGAGGACGATGCACCCATAGCCGTTTACGTATCGTTGGGGCAGGCCTTCTGATGGCCGAAACAGACATTAACGAAGAGCCGGTGCCCCGCCGCCGGAGCCGAACTCGCCGGGCCGGCAAGTGGACGCTCATCGTGATCGGCGCTCCGATCCTGTTACTCCTTGCCGCACTCATTCTTCTAAACACGCCGCTGGGCGAACGCTTCCTCGCCAGTCAGATTGCCAAGCAGACTTTCCCGAACGGCCTCGTAATCCGCATCGGGCGGATCGAGGGCAACATTTACGGCGAAGCGGTGATGCACGATGTCACTCTCTCCGACCCGCAAGGTGTCTTCCTCACCATACCCCGCGCCGAAATCGACTGGAATCCGAGGGCATGGCTGAACAACCGGCTTGATATCGACAGTTTTGTCGCTCGACGGGCGACCTTGGCGCGACTGCCGGAATTTCTTCCGAGCGAGGAAGAGAGCCCGATTCTACCGGGGTTCGATATTTCGATCGATGAGCTGACGATCGACAATTTGACGCTGGCACCCGGGATCGCCGGAGAGGAGAGCCAACGAGTCGATCTCACCGCGGAAGTGCAGGTGGAAGATCGAATGTTATTCGTCGATAGTGACGCGCGCCTCGGAGAACGTGACCAGCTTGCTTTGTTGGTACACGCAGAACCCGATGGCGACGATTTCGACCTATCGGCAGATATCCAGGCTTTCCAAGATGGCCCCTTGGCAGAGATGCTCGGTCTATCGAGCGGATATAGTGCAAAGCTACGCGGCGACGGGACTTGGTCGCGATGGACCGGAGGATTACTTATAAGGTCGCAAGGCGACCGCATTGCTGCGCTCCGCATTACGAATAATTCAGGTACGTTTGGCTTGCTCGGAAAGGTCGATCCGAGCGACTTCGTTACTGGTACGCTGGCCGATGCACTGGGTGAAGATGTTGCGATCAAGTCGCGCATGGAGATCGACGATCGTACCTTCGACGGGACGATATCCCTGCTCGGCGCGGGAATACGTCTGGACGGTGAAGGCCTCGTCGATTTGGCCGAGAACCGGATCGAAGATTTCGAACTGGCAGCCATCCTGCGCGATCCAGAGTTATTCGGCACCAGCCTTCGATTGGAAGATGCTCGGGCGACGGCCACACTGGACGGGACCTTCTCGGACCTCGCGATTGTACACGATCTGACAGTCGGTCAGTTGGTTTCAGGTACGACAAGGATTTCAGGCCTGACCCAAGAGGGCACGGCTCGCTACGATGGCAATATCTGGACTTTGCCCCTCTCGATCGCCGTCGGGCGCATTGAGACGGGCAATGCGCTCGTCGATCCGAGGCTGGTCAACGGGACGGGTCGAGGAACGTTGAAATTGTCAGGTAATAGCGTAATCGGTGATGACCTGCGCATTGCGTTTCGCGGGCTTGGTGCCAACCTTGCACTGCGAGGGGATTTCGACACCGGCCGCTACCAGCTGCGTGGACCCGTCAGGGCCGATCGGCTCACGCTCGACAACGTCGGAACGGCAGGCGGTACGGCGATGATCGATTTCGATCTGCAGCCATCGGGATGGCGCTTGGACGCGAACCTCGACGCGAGGGTTTCACCGGTTACCAACGATACGCTCGCCGGGCTGGCGGGTCCTGCGATCCGCGTTCGTGGCGGCATTGCGACAGGCAGCGGAGCGGCAATCGATTTCAACCGCCTTCGGGTGAATTCGGAAAAACTCACTCTGGCCATGGACGGATCGATCAGTGGCAGTACGACCACTCTTGCGGGTCGTGGAGAGCACACAGATTATGGTCCCTTCACCGTCGAGGGCAAGGTCCAGGACGGCGAACCCACCGCCGAGTTGGTTTTTGCGCGGCCCTTTACCGGACTCGAAAAAGTCCGCTTGGCAATCGCGCCGACCGAAGAAGGGTTCTCCATCGACACTGAGGGAGGATCGGTTCTCGGTCCGTTTTCTGGCAATCTCGGCCTCTATTCTCCCGGAAGTGGCCCCACCCGAATTTCAATTGAACAACTGACCGTTTCGGACACAGAGGTTTCGGGCGCCCTGACGCTCGTCGATGGAGGCGCTCGGGGTGCGTTGACGCTGGAAGGAGGCGGTCTGGATGGAACGATCGCCCTTGCGCCGCGTCAGGGTGGCCAAGGCGTGGACGTACTCCTGTCGGCGCGCAATGCAATCTTTGGAGGTGCGACCCCGCTCAGGATCGGCCGGGCGGAAGTCGATGCTTCGGGAGTGATAGGCGATGGTACTTACAATTTCAGCGGAAATGCCAGTGCACAGGGCCTGCAGTATGGCACGCTGTTCATCGGCCGCATGGCCGCACAGGGTGAAGTCGAGAATGGCGTCGGGCGGGTCGATGCTGCGATAGCCGGGCGGCGGGGCAACCGTTTTGCCCTCGACCTCAATGCGTTTTTCCGGCCGGACCGAATTGCTATTGCAGTAGAGGGGCAATTTGCCGGGCGTGAGATCACTATGCCGCGCCGAGCGGTGTTGACGGCTTTGGATGCTGGTGGCTGGAGGCTGGCTCCAACGCAGGTGAACTATGCAGATGGCGGCGCGATTGCTTCCGCACTGTTCGCTACGAATGAGACCGCTCTCGAGTTCAAGCTGGCCCGCATGCCACTTTCTCTGCTCGATGTCGTAGTCGCCGACCTCGGATTGGGCGGCACAGTTTCCGGGAACATTGATTACCGTGCGCCAAAGGACGGTCTACCGACGGGAACCGCGCGTGTGAAGATCGACGACCTCACCCGGTCGGGACTGGTCTTGTCGTCCAAGCCTGTCGATCTTTCACTGGTTGCGCGATTGGACACGAACAGCCTC
>CAYPGL010000097.1:0-6528 GCA_964410035.1 uncultured Qipengyuania sp.
GGGGAGCTCATGCACTTGGAACGAGCAAGTCCGCATGTGGAGAAGGACGATTTGCCGCCCGAGGCTGACGACGCGATCCTCGAGCCAGGATTGCGCAAATCGGTTACCTTGCTGCGCGATTTTGCGGCGATCCCGGAAAGCATTCACGGAGAGAAAAAGGTTGCCATCGAGTTCGACTTCTTCGCCAACCCCAAAGCGTTCAAAGGCGAGGACGGCAAGGTTCGTAGACTTGAAGTTGAGCGTACCACGATACGGAAGGGCCGCGCGGTCGGCACTGGGGAATTCTATGAGATTCCGAGCGATATCGTCGTTACCTGTATTGGATATCGCTCATCGCCGATAGAAGGCGTACCGTTCGACGAACGTGCCGGACGTTTCGCGAATGATCAGGGGCGCATCCTGCCCGGTCTATACTGCGTGGGATGGGCGAAGCGCGGGCCGACCGGAACGATCGGTACGAACCGGCCCGATGGCTACGGCGTGATCGAACTCGTCGCCGGTGACATCGGCAACGGCTCTCGCAAGCGCGGCCGCGCCGGTTTCGACGAGCTGGCCCAGAAGCGCAGGCTCGACATCGTTACCTTCCGCGACTGGCAGAAAATCGAACAGGCGGAGAATGCCGCTGCCCGTGACGGCTCGCCGCGGGAGAAATTCGTCGATATCGAAAGCATGATCGCCGCGCTTCGCTAACTGGAACAGCACCTAAATCTGTCCATTCAATAGAGGACCTCTATGCCCAAGCTCGAAGACGAAGCCGTCCAGCACACCACCGCACTAGGTCCGCTCATCGGCTTGACCCGCGAGGACATTTTCGGCGCCGTCGCGGTTATGTTGCGCGAGACAGCTTCGAATCCCCAGCGTCTAATCAAGCATAGCCAGGCGATGGGCGAGGACCTGATCAAGATCATGACCGGAAAGAGCGATCTTGCACCCGAACCCAAGGACCGCCGTTTCCAGGATCCCACATGGCAGTACAATCCCTTCATGCGCGCAGGGATGCAATATTATCTCGCGGTGCAGAAGGGCGCGGCGCGCTGGCTCGAGGACCTCGAACTGGATGAGTTGGAGAAAGACCGTGCGCGGTTCATTTCCAACATCATCGTCGACAGCCTTGCCCCCACCAACACTCTGGTGGGTAATCCAAGTGCACAGAAGATGGCCATTACCAGCGGCGGACTGAGCTTGGCGAAAGGCCTCAAGAACGCATACAATGACATGGTCTATAACAGGGGCATGGTCAGCCAGGTCGACAAGAGACCATTCAAGCTGGGCGAGAATATCGCCACCTCGAAAGGAAACGTGGTGCTGCGGACGGAGATGATGGAACTAATCCATTATTCCCCCACGACCGAGGAGGTCTACGAAGTTCCTCAGCTCACCATCCCTCCACAGATCAACAAGATGTACATCAACGACCTTTCGCCCGACAAATCCGTGGTGAAATATCAACTGGACAACGGGATCCAGACTTTCGTCATCAGTTGGAAGAATCCTTCGCCCGAACAGGGCCATTGGGACATGGCTAACTATGTCAATTCGTGTCGCGAAGCGATGGAAGCAGTCGGTAAAATCACGAAGAGCAATAAGGTAAATGTATCTGCAGGCTGCTCCGGCGGACAGACCGCGGCCATGTTGGCCAGCAGAATGGCAGCAGACAGCAACGATCTGATGGGGTCGCTCACGCTCATGGTCTGCGTGCTGCATCCCAAGCAGAACGATATCGAAGCGGGCTCACTGATTAGCGAGAACGGGCTCGCGCTCGCACGGCGACGCGCCGAGCAGAAAGGCGTCATCAAGGGGGACGATCTGGCTCGCGGGTTCGCCTGGCTTCGGCCCAACGATCTGATCTGGAATTATGTCATCAATAATTACCTGCTCGGGCAAGACCCGCCAGCTTTCGATGTGCTGTTCTGGAACGCTGATGCGACCAATCTCTCGGGGGCATTGATGGGCGACTTTCTGACCATTTTCGAGACGCTCGCCTTTACCAGGAAAGGAGAGGTCGAAATGGTCGATCACAAGATCGATCTTTCCAAAGTCGCCAGCGATATCTTCATCCTGGGAGGTGTAACGGACCATATTACCCCGTGGAAGGCGACCTATCGCTCAACTCGCCTCTTTGGATCCAAAGATGTCACCTACGTGCTCTCTCACTCAGGCCATATGCAGGCGATCCTCAACCCGCCCGGCAATTCCAAGGCGAAATATTACGTCCAGAAAAACGGTACGACCCCACTGCCGGAAATGGCGGACGCATGGCTGGAAGGCACGGAAGAAGTCGCAGGCTCCTGGTGGCCATACTGGATGAACTGGTTGCAGCATCGTTCGGGCGAGAAAAGGAAAGCTCCGGCGAAAACGGGGAACAAGGCTTACCCTCCGCTGGACCCCGCACCGGGTCTGTACGTTATGGATGCGTGCTGAAATCTCTCAGGGACCGATTGCGTGAACGCTTTGACCAAGAATGAACTGACCGCTTCGGTCGAGATGATGGAAGTCGGAGGTCGCACTTTGCGCGTCGCTCACTGGCGCCTCGGCGAATCTCGAGATCGTCCGCCGCTTCTGTTTTTCAACGGGATTGGCGCTAACATCGAGGCGGTCACTCCGCTTGCCGAAATGCTTACCGAACGCGCCTTCATAATGTTCGATATGCCCGGAACCGGCGAAAGCCCCGATCCCACCTTGCCCTACAACCCCTTCACCATGTGTTGGACGGCCACCCAGATTCTCGACCTTCTCGACATAGATGTCGTTGATGTCATGGGCATCTCATGGGGCGGAGCCATGGCGCAGCATTTTGCGCTCCAGCATCCCAAGCGAACGCGGCGGCTGATCCTCGCGGCCACGACCGCGGGAATGTTGATGGTCCCCGGCAATCCTGCTGCGCTCAGGAAGATGGTCGATCCACGCAGATACATCGATCCCGAATACATGAACGAACATTTCGCGACCCTCTACGGTGGCGTGGACAAGGACGGCTCTGTTCATCAGAAAGATGGTCACATCGGCCGTCTCAAGCCGCCCTCCCCGCGCGGCTACCTATACCAGCTTCTCGCCATGGTCGGTTGGACCAGCTTGCCTGCCTTGCCGTTCATGAGCAAAGAAGTTCTGATCATGATGGGGGCAGACGACCAAATCGTTCCGCTTATCAACGGTAAAATCCTGACAGCTGCCATTCGCAACTCTCAGCTTGAAATCGTGGATGGAGGCGGACATCTGTTCCTGCTCACCCACGCGGATGAGAGTGTTGCCATTCTGCGAGAGTTTCTCGATTCACCGCAAACCAATGCGGAACTGCGCAGAGCCGCCTGAGCAACCGGCGCCCGAAAGGCTTCTTGCAAGACCAGTTGCAATGTGGAACCTTCTCCTCCGAGAGAGGAGCCATAATCATGCCTGCATACGATCTGGTAATTCGCGGGGGTAACATCGTCGACGGGACCGGCAACCCGCAGTCAACCGGCGACATAGCGATAACGCAAGGCCTAATCGCGCAAGTGGGCAAGATTGACGGCGAGGGCTCCGAGGAGATTGATGCTCGCGGAATGACGGTCACCCCAGGTTTCGTCGACATACACACTCATTACGATGGCCAAGCCACCTGGGACCAGGAAATGGCCCCAAGCAGTTGGCATGGGATCACGACGGTCGTCATGGGTAATTGCGGCGTGGGTTTTGCGCCCGCCAGATCCGACCAGCACGACTGGCTTATCGGATTGATGGAAGGCGTGGAAGATATACCGGGCACCGCGCTCGCTGAAGGGATAACCTGGAACTGGGAGACCTTCCCCGAATATCTCGATGAACTCGACAAATTACCGCGCACGGTCGATGTCGGCACGCATGTCCCCCACGGCGCTGTCAGAGCCTATGTTCTGGGGGAGCGCGAGCAGCCGGGCGCAGTGCCAACCGACGACGACATCGTGGAAATGAGCAAGATTGTCGAAGAAGGTGTTCGGGCAGGTGCGCTCGGGTTCTCGACCAGTCGTACAGTGCTGCATAAGGATGCCGGCGGCGTTCTCGTTCCCGGGACGACGGCCACAGCCGAAGAGCTGATAGAACTGGGCCGCGCCATGGGGCGGGTGGGACATGGCGTCTTCGAAATGGCGAGCGATCTCAAGCGCGAATGGAAAGAGTTCGAATGGATGGGGAAACTCAGCCGCGAGACGGGTCTTCCGGTGACATTCGCCGCATTGCAATCGATTGCGAAAGAACTGCCCCTCGACGAGCAGATCGCCACCATGCGCGCCGAGAACGACAATGGCGCCAACATTGTCGCCCAGATCGCACTTCGCGGGAATGGCATCATCATGGCCTGGCAAGGTACAGTGAACCCGTTCGTGTATCGCCCAAGCTGGAAAGCGATCAGCGAATTGCCGTGGGAAGCAAAGAAAGCGAAGCTGCTCAATCTAAGATTCAAAGCCCGGCTTTTATCCGAAGCGAACGACTATTCCGAAGCACCCTCGGATATCCTCCCGGTAGTCGCAGCGATCACACAAGGCTGGGCGCTGATGTACGAGATGGATGACGATTTCGACTACGAGCCCGAAGACAGCGCTACGGTTCAGTCACGTGCGGGGAATGCCGGGATCGACCCGCAGGAATACGCCTATGACATGCTCTGCCGCGACGATTGCAAAGGCTTCATCTATTTTCCGATACTCAACTATGCCGACAAGAACCTCGATTTCCTTCACCCGCTTCAGCACGCCGACGACACGGTAAACTCCTTGTCCGATGGAGGCGCGCATTGCGGGACTATTTGCGATGCGGCCTCGCCCACCTTTATGCTCCAGCATTGGGTACGCGATCGCAAGCGCGGCGAGCGGATTACGCTGGAGAATGCAATCAAGCGCCAGTGCTACGACACCGCGCGGCTTTACGGGCTCGAAGATCGCGGCGTGATCGCTTCCGGCTATCTGGCCGATCTCAATATTATCGACATGAATCGCATCAAACTCGGCAAACCATGGCTTGCTTTCGATCTGCCGGCAGGCGGGAAACGCCTGCTACAGAAAGCCGATGGCTATGTCGCCACGATCAAGAGAGGGGTGGTTACCTTTCGCGAGGGCAAATGGACTGGGCAAACGCCAGGCGGCCTCATTCGGGGACCACAGCGGGCCAGGCTCGCCGAGGCGGCCGAATGAAAGCGATCCGCACCATCGCCAAACTGTCTACGCTCGATGCTCTAGAATGGATCGATATCGCCGATGCCCCAGCGCCCGCCCAAGGCGAAATCACTGTCCGCTTGAAGGCGACCTCGTTAAATTATCACGATTATGCGGTTGTGACGGGTATGATCCCAACAACCGCAAATCGAATACCTATGTCGGACGGTGCGGGAGTGGTGACTGCGACCGGCGAAGGCGTGACAGAGTTCGAAGTCGGCGATCACGTAGTCAGCACGTTCTTCCCGGACTGGCTTGACGGCAGCCCACCGACAGGAGCCTTCAAACGCGTGCCAGGTGATGGAATCGATGGTTACGCTCGTGAGGCAGTTACTGCTCCCACCCACTGGTTCACTCGCACCCCGGAAGGGTTCAGCCATGCCGAAGCAGCTACGCTGACCTGTGCCGGCGTTACGGCATGGAGAGCGCTCTTTGTCGATTACAAGCTAAAACCCGGTGACACGGTACTCGTACAAGGGACGGGCGGGGTTTCGATATTTGCCTTGCAGTTCGCGAAGGCGGCCGGGGCCAAGGTGATTGCGACGAGTTCGTCCGATGAGAAGCTTGAACGCGTGAAATCTCTGGGCGCGAACTACGTCATAAATTACAAAGAGGTCGAGGCTTGGGGGCCAAGGGTGCTTGAACTGACCGGGGGCCACGGTGTCGATTGCGTTGTCGAAATCGGAGGAGCAGGCACACTCAATCAGTCCATGCTAGCAACGCGCGTCGGCGGCCATGTTGCGCTCCTCGGCGTATTGGCGGGGGTCGCTGGTCCGGTACAGACAGCTTTGCTCTTCTCGAAGAATCTCACGGTTCAGGGGCTGACGGTCGGTAGCCGCAAGATGCAGCAGGACATGATTTGCGCAATCGAAGCGAACGGGATCAGGCCGCAAATCAGCGACAGCTTCGCACTGGAATATCTGGCAGACGCCTTCCGCCATCAGGAAAGCGGAAGGCACTTTGGCAAGATAGTGGTTGAGATCTAGTCGACCTACACACGCATCGGCATCAAAACGTAGAGTGCCGGACTGTCGTCATTCTTGCGGATCAGTGTCGGTGCACCGGCATCGGCGAGATGGATTTCTACCTGGTCGCTGTCGATCTGGCTGAGGATATCCTTGAGATAGGTTGCGTTGAAGCCGATCTCGAACCCGTCCGCCGAATATTCTGCTGCCAGTTCTTCCGATGCCGTGCCGTTGTCGGGGGAAGTAACCGTTAGTGTAACCCGGTCCTTGTCGAGGCCCATCTTGACCGCACGGGTTTTCTCGGTGGCAATCGTAGCCACGCGGTCAACCCCGGCGAAGAAGCTCTTCGGATCGATCTTGAGAAGCTTGTCGTTCCCTGTCGGGATTACGCGCGAATAGTC
>CAYPGL010000098.1:0-6469 GCA_964410035.1 uncultured Qipengyuania sp.
CCGCTGGACGCGGTGACCGAGATCGTTCGCGAGACCCGCGGCCTCGTGTTCGTGCGAGGCACGGTCGAGCAGGAGAGCAATGTCGTCGCATCGTTTTCAGGTATCGTGAAGAAGATGCGCCCGAAATGACAGGCATGCTCGCGCGGTACGAGAAGCTGATCGCAGCGGGAGAGCTTCGTAGCGACCCTGATCAGCGCACGGCCACAGAACGGCTCGACCGATTGCAGAAGGACCTGGAGGCCGAAACATCCGGCGGCATCCTGAGCCAGCTCTTCCGCCCGAAGAAGACACGTCCGCAAGGCGTCTATATGTGGGGTGGCGTGGGGCGGGGCAAATCCATGCTGATGGATCTCTTCGTCGAAACACTCTCTATCGAGGAAAAGCGCCGGGTTCATTTCCACGAGTTCATGCTGGAGGTCGATCGTCTCATCAGAGAGGAGCGAAGGAAGGAAGCAGGAGATCCGATAGCCCCCGTCGCGGCGCGGCTTGCGCTTGACATCCGCTGTCTCGCGTTCGACGAAATGGTGGTGAACAATACCGCCGATGCCGCGATCATGGCGCGCCTGTTCACCGCGCTGATTTGCGACGAAGGCGTAGCGGTCGTAACCACCAGCAATCGTCCGCCTTACGACCTTTACAAGGATGGGCTCAACCGCTCGCTCTTCCTGCCGTTCATCCAACTAGTCCAGGCCGAGCTGGACGTGATGCCGCTCAATGGGCCTACCGATTACCGGCTCGACCGCCTCGGCGATATCGACACGTGGCACACACCGCTCGGAGACGAAGCCACGGCTCAGGTTCGCGAGGCTTTCTTTCGGTTAACCGATTACAAGCCCGAGGATGCCGAGCATGTCCCAACCGGGCAGCTCGATCTGGGCGGCGGACGCACGCTGCATGTTCCCAAGAGCCTCAAGGGCGTGGGCGTATCCAGCTTCAAGCGGCTATGCGGGGAAAACCGCGGCGCTGCAGATTACCTGGCTATCGCGCATGCCTATCACACGGTCATCGTGGTCGGTGTCCCGCGGCTTTCACCCGAGAACCGCAACGAGGCGATCCGTTTCACCAAGCTGATCGACGCGCTTTACGAGAACCGTGTGAAACTGTTCGTCACGGCTGCGGCAGAGCCCGAAGATCTCTATGTCGCTGGGGATGGAGCGTTCGAGTTCGAGAGGACGGTCAGCCGCCTGAAGGAAATGCAGAGCGCCGAGTACATGGCACGCGGCCACGGGGCAGACTAATCAGGCCGCGTTGCGCGTGGCACTGTTCTCGAAATAGTCGATCATCATCGTCAGCACGTGGCGCAGCGAGCGCTCCTGTTCGTCGAGCCGCGCTTCGATTGCCGCGAGACGGTGGAGCATGTCGCCATCGTCTGCCGACTGTGAGGCACGCTGCGACAAGCTGGAAATTTCCTTGCGAACCGAAGCGATGGCCTGATCCCGTTCGGCGAACGCCTGTTCAATGGCCTCGATCTGCGCGTCCATGAGCGCGGAATTCTCGGATTGGAGCAAAGCTTCACCTCCATTGGGTTGTTCAGGCGCTTGCGGTAGTCCGGAATCGGCCACCAACTCCTCCGCCTTCCGTGAAGAAGGCTTTTCGCGCTGCGGGGTGTATTCGGCCATCGGAGGAGCCTCCTCGGTCACCTTGCCATTGATCTCGTCGATCACCGTATCGACAATCGGTAGATCGATAGCCTCGCGCTGCTGCATCGCGCCCTTCATCAGTACGCGAGACATGATACGGTTGACCAAACGCGGTATTCCGCGACTCTCCCGATGAATGCGCTTCCAAACGTCGCCTTCGAAGCGCGGCCGAACCTTGTAGCCGACATGTTCGAGCCGGTGCATCACGTAAGGCTCGATCTCACCCGGCTGCATCGCTTCCAAGTGGTGGGAGGCAATAACCCGCTGGCGCAGCTGCTCGAGCTGGTCCCATTCGGCGAGAAGTTGTCTGAATTCTGGTTGGCCGAGCAGAAGCATCTGAAGCAACGGTTTCGCGCCGAGGTGGAAGTTCGAAAGCATGCGTAATTCTTCGAGCGCACCGATTGTGAGGTTCTGAGCCTCGTCGACGACCAGCAGAACTTTGCGCCCTGCCCGCGCCTCATCCTGCAGGAACAGTTCCATGGCGGACAGCGCGCCAGCCTTGTCGCTATGGTCGACCTCGAGACCGAAGCTGTGCGCAGCCATCGTGATCATCTCTTCGCTGCCAAGCGCACTCGTGACGACTTCGCCGACGGTCACGCTGTTCCAGTCCAGGCGATTCCGCAGGTGTCCGACAAGCGTCGATTTGCCCGCACCCACTTCGCCGGTGATGACGATGAAGCCTTCCCCTTGGGCAAGGCCATAGCCGAGATAGCTGAGCGCCTTCTTGTGCGTCACGCTTTCGAAATAGAACGAAGGATCCGGCGTGAGCTGGAAAGGCCGCTCGCTGAAACCGTAGAAATCCTCGTACATATATCGCTCTTGTGGTCCTGATCCTGCCGCGCGGGCGCCTGTGCGACCCTTACCCCTCAAATATGGTTAAAGTGTTTATACCGGGTCCTATACCAGTATTTCCGCGGCAGGCCCCTGCCCGAGGAAGGTGGAGGGGGACGCGCTGGCGCCATAGGCTCCCGCGCAGAACATTGCGAAGATGTCGCCTACCTCTGCGCGGGGAAGGTGCGCCTTGTCGGCAAGCCGGTCCAGCGGCGTACACAGACATCCCACGACATTGGCGACTTCGTTCGGTTCGGCGCTGAAATGCGATGCTATCGCTATCGGATAATTGCGCCGAACCACCGTCCCGAAATTTCCCGAAGCCGCAAGCTGGTGATGCAGGCCGCCATCGGTGATCAGATATGTCTCGCCGTGGCTCTGCTTCCTGTCGACAATCCGGGTCAGATAAACGCCCGCCTCACCCACGATATAGCGGCCGAGTTCGATGTAGAGTTCCGCTTGCGCCAATGTCTCTGGAAGGCTTGCGAACCGGTCCGCCAGCGCCGCCCCGACGCGGGTGATATCCAGCGGCGTGTCACCATGAAAATAGGGAATACCGAAGCCGCCGCCCATGTTGAGCTTGGGTAGCTCAAGTCCCGCTTCGCTGGCGATCCGGTGGGCAAGGTCCAGCGTGTTCGCTTGGGCTTCGATGACCGCACCAGCGTCCAGTGCCTGACTCCCGGTGAAGATATGCAGCCCGCGCCATTCGCAGTTTGCGGCTACGATCTTGCGTGCAAGAGCCGGAACTCGTTCCGCATCCACGCCGAAGGGCTTTGCTCCGCCGCCCATCTTCATGCCCGACCCCTTGAGTTCGAAGTCGGGATTCACCCGGATAGCGAGATGCGGTGCCATGCCCAACTTCTCACCGATGGCGAGCGCGCGGTGGGCCTCGTTCTCGCTTTCGAGATTGAGCGTGACGCCGGCAGAAATTGCGGCTTCCAGTTCTTCGTCGCGCTTGCCCGGTCCTGCGAAACTCACGCGTTCGCCACTTACACCTGCCGCCCGAACCATCTCCAGTTCGCCGCCCGAGGCTATATCGAGACCGTCGACCAGACTGGCGACATGCTCCAGCAACGGCGGGAAGCTGTTCGCCTTGATCGCGTAATTGATCCGCAACCGCTCAGGCATTGCTTTGCGCAGGCTCGCCACGCGATCGCTCATCATCGAGCGGGAGTAGGCGAAGAGCGGGGTCCGACCGGCCATGGCGAACAGTGTGCTCGCCTTCTGCCCCGACACAGCTAGTTCGCCATCGAGTGTTTGAAAGCCTTCAGGAATTGGGCCGACCGGCTTCATGCCTCGAGATCCTTTGCGAGCGCTGCCCGATCAATCTTGCCATTAGGGTTCAAAGGCATAGACTCACGCCAGTGGATGACTTGCGGTTGCATGAAATTGGGGAGTTCTCGCGCCAACTTCTTCTTCAGTTCGTCCAAGCCTTCGTAATTACCGCGCACCACCAGATGGATCGCTTGTCCGAGTTTCTCGTCTTCCACGCCCAACGCAACCGCTTCGCTGACCGGTCCTGTCGCCAAAGCGGCACTTTCGATTTCCTGCGGGCTTATCCGGTTGCCAGAGCTCTTGATCATCGCGTCTCGACGGCCGACGAAATAGAGCAGGCCATTCTCGTCCATCTTCACCCGGTCACCAGACCAGACGGCAGTTCCCCCGTACCGCGATGTCGAGGGGGCTGGCTTGAAGCGCTCAGCCGTCCGTTCGGTATCTCCCCAATAACCTTGAGCGACCAGGGGTCCGCAGTGAACCAGTTCCCCCTCTTCGCCCGGTTTACCCAGGGCCCCTTCGTCATTCACGACGAGAATCTCGGCGAAGGGAATGGCCTTGCCCATCGAAGTCGGGTTAGCCTCAACAAGGTTTGGCTCGAGGAAGGTCGAGCGGAAGGCTTCTGTCAGACCATACATTGAAAAAATATGGGTTTCCGAGAAGATGGAGCGCAATGCTGAGATCAGCTCCACCGTCAGCGCACCACCACTATTGGTCACACGGCGCATGGACGTCACTGCGGATTCGGGCCAATCCGTTTCGACCAATTGCACCCACAGCGGTGGGACTGCGGCAAGTGTCGTCACCCCGAACCTTGCGCAGGCTTTCGCCACATCTCGCGGGAACAGGTAGTCGAGCGGGGCCACACTCCCTCCAGCATACCAGGTCGATAACAGCTGGCTTTGCCCATAGTCGAAACTGAGTGGCAACACTGCCAGTGTAACGTCGTCTCTCTCCAGCCCGAGGTAATGCGCCACCGACACCGCCCCAAGCCACATGTTGGCATGGCTCAGCATCACGCCCTTGGGCTTGCCGGTCGATCCGCTGGTGTAGAGGATTGCGGCAAGCTTCTGCGGATTGCGGCCGGAAGGCGGCTGACTGATGCCAACACGCTCTGCCTCCTGCCACGCAGAAGCCTCTTCAACCGTGGCGCAGCCGTCTGGAATGTCGCCTTCTTCCAGAGAGTTGATTCGCGAAGCTGTCGCAATCAGTAAGGTCGCACCACTGTCTGCCATGATATGTCCGACCTGCGCCCGCTTCAGCAGCGGATTGATCGGAACGTGCACCATTCCCGCCCGCGCAGCGGCCAGCGGCAGAAGGCAGGTCAGTTCACCTTTCGCTGCCCAACTGGCAACTCGGTCGCCCTCCTCCAACCGGGTGCCGAGCCACCCTGCGAAAAGCGCAACCCTTTCTGCCAGTTCGCCGTGGCTCAGCGTACGGTCTTTCAGGACCAGTGCCGGACTGTCGGATTCTCCCCGCTCTGCAATATGGTCCAGAGGGAACGGAACCGGGTCGGGAGTGCGGGCGTCGGCTTCGGACATCGTGGATCGCTATCACGCTATAGACCGCATAGTGCAAGGGGGGCCTCGCGAACCCTTTTGTTGCGCGGCAAAGGGCGCACCGCTAAGGGCAGGCCCATTCAGCAGCAGGGTGTACAGATTCAGGATGACCGGCCAGACCGCCACCGCAGGACCGATCGGCCCGAGCCGCCGCGAGATCGACGATAAGTTGCGGGCGATCCTGGTCGACGTCCTGTCGCTCGATGTGCAGCGGGTCGACGGGTTCGACAACGACACGGGACTGTTCGGACATCTTCCTGAACTCGACTCCATGGCCGTCGCCACGCTGTTCACCGAAATGGAGGATCGCCTCGGCATCATGATCGAAGACGAAGATGTCGATGCCGAAATGCTGGATACCTACGGCGGCCTGCTCGCCTTTGCCGAAGCAAAGTGCATCGGGGCCTGACTTTTACCGTGTAAAGTAGCTGGTCAGTTCGACATGGGTTGACCAACGAAACTGACCTACCGGGCGAAGCTTCTCCAGTCGGAAACCGGCCTCTACCAACGCCTTCGCATCCTTGGCCCAGCTGGAAGGATTGCAACTGACATAGGCAACGCGCTTGGCCTCGCTGACTGCAATCTGCGCAACCTGTTCCCGCGCGCCCGCCCGTGGAGGATCCAGTACTACCGCTCCGAAACGGCCGATCTCCTCGGCGGTCAGCGGATTGCGGAACAGATCACGGTGCATGGCATGAACGGGCACCCCATGACCATTGGCAGCACCCTTGCAGGCGAGGAACGCGTCGCGCGCCGCCTCTACCGCTAGAACTTTCGCAGGACCGGCAAGCGCAAATGCGAAGGTGCCGAGACCCGAGAAAAGGTCGGCAATGGTTTTGGCTTCAGTGACGAAATCCTGAGCATCGCCCACCAACAGGTCCTCCCCGTCACGGGTGGGCTGGAGGAAGGAGCCGTGCGGCATACCCACGGGCACATTGCCCAAAGTGATCGTCACGGGGTCCGGCTCCCACACCGTTTCCGCACCATAGCCCTGATCGAAAGCCAGCCTCGCAAGTCCGTGAGTGCCGGCAAATTCGAGCAACGCCTCGGTGGCCGCCAGTCCTTCGGAGGCGAAATTCTTGAGGAAGCAGTCCACCCCCTGATCGGCCAGCGTTAAGGCAATATCGACAGGTTGCTTGCCCGCGTGATCGGCGATCAGTTTGC